>JAPOXY010000189.1 GCA_026706845.1 Gemmatimonadota bacterium | reverse complement strand
CGCCGATCCAGTTCCAACACCACCTGATGCGTGGTATTTAAGTCTGGATCACCCGCCGTAATATACGCGACAAAGCCCGTTCTGTCCGCTTTTCTCAAGTCTTCAAACCGCCGTCCAATCCGCATCATCTCACTCCTTCGATAAACCGCGCCGCTTGCTGCACATCTTTGTCCCCGCGCCCCGATAAATTGACCACCACAATCTGATCTCGACTCATCTCGGGCGCCAACTTGCAAACATGGGCAATCGCGTGTGAACTCTCCAAAGCGGGAATAATCCCTTCGGTATGACTGAGCAACTCAAAAGCACTGAGTGCTTCCTCATCCGTCGCATACGTATAAGCCGTACGCGCCATATCTCGCAAATAACAATGCTCTGGCCCCACACCCGAATAATCGAGACCAGCCGATACCGAATGCGTCAATGAGATTTGTCCATCATCATCTTGCAACACATATATGCGCGCACCGTGCAAAACCCCCAAATCGCCACCATTAAACCGCGCAGCGTGCTCGCCAGACTCAATACCGTGACCGCCGGCCTCCACACCGATCATCTGGACATCGGCATCATCTAAGAAAGCGTGAAACAACCCGATAGAATTACTTCCCCCGCCCACACAGGCGACGAGCACATCGGGCAATTGACCTTCTCTCTCCAAAATTTGAGCACGAGCTTCAACGCCAATAACCCGCTGGAAATCGCGTACAATCATCGGATATGGATGCGGTCCCAAAACCGAACCAAAAATGTAAAACGTATCCTCCACATTGGTCACCCAGTCTCGAATGGCCTCGTTGATCGCATCCTTCAGCGTTTTGCTACCCGAATGGACACCCGTAACTTTCGCACCCAAAAGCCGCATGCGAAACACATTGAGCGCTTGCCGTTCCATATCTTCAACACCCATGTAAATTTCGCATTTGAGACCAAACATCGCCGCCACAGTTGCCGTTGCCACGCCGTGTTGTCCGGCGCCAGTCTCGGCAATAATCCGCGTTTTGCCCATTCTGTTGGCGAGCAAAATCTGCCCCATGGCATGATTGATTTTATGCGCCCCCGTATGGGCGAGGTCTTCGCGCTTGAGATAAATTTTAGGACCGCCGAGTTCTTCTGTCAACCGCTCGGCAAAATAAAGCGGCGTGGGCCGCCCGACGTAATCGCGCAAATATCGATCCAGTTCAGCCCAAAAACCGGGATCGCGCTTTGCCTCCCGGTAAGCCGCCTCCAGGTCTTCCAACAGCGCCATAAGCGTCTCGGGCACATACTGCCCACCATAAGGCCCAAAATGCCCTCGCGCATCGGGCAAATCACTCGCGTTTACAGCCATATTGTATATCCCCTTAAATATCACCAACTACGCGGTCGTAAAATGCCAGATACTCATCTCGGTCATCACCATCGAGCAACGCCATTGCCTCGCGGGGATGCTGGTTGTGCTGGCCTGTGATATTATAGGGCACCAGAGGTCCCCACATCATTTCGCTGCGCAACTTGACAAAATGATCTTCCAGCAACTTATAGACGGGGCGGATCTTAAATTTGGGATTTCGCAAAAAACCGAGCAACAATTCCATGGGACAATTGCCCGCACCTCGGCCCAATCCATCCACTGTGGCATCGACCCGATTGGCCCCTAAAATAATGGCCTCAATAGTATTGGCAAATGCCAGTTGCTGGTTATTGTGCGCGTGAATACCCACCTCTTTGCCCGAACTCTTGGTCGCCTCCATGTATTTTCGCACGAGCATATCGACCTGCTCGCGATACAGCGCACCGAAACTATCCACAACGCAAATCGTGCCCACAGGCGTTTGCATCAACACCTCTAACGCCTGATCAATCTCGACATCTTGCACCGTCGAAATCGCCATAATATTACAACTCGTTTCATACCCCTTCTCGTGGGCATCGAGCAACATTTCAACAGTCTCGGGAATCTGTTCGACATAACACGCCACGCGCACCATATCGACCACGCTCTCGCTGGCCGGCAGAATATCTTCAGCCCAATCGCTCTTGCCCGCATCCGCCATAATTGCGAGTTTCATCCCCGTCGCTTCGGGATCGTGATCCCCGGTAATTTTGCGAATATCCTCTTCATCGCTGTGGCGGAACGCACCAAAATCTCTTTTGGGGAACATCTCTTTAGAGTTTCGGTACCCAATTTCCATATAGTCAACACCTGCCGCGACACATGTTTCATACACGGCTTTCACAAAATCATCATCAAAATGATGGTCATTCATCAAACCGCCATCGCGGATCGTACAATCGAGTACCTTGAGTTCCGGACGGTAGGTAATCCAGGGTGCTTTCATAAAAAAATCCTTCCTTTGGGTTAAATAGTTAGTAAACAATCTACATGCATTTGCCTAATCACGCCAACCACCTCACCAGAAAGTAGCGGCGTTTGCCGCGGCGCATCACCAGATATTTGCCAGCCAGTCTTTCAGACGGCTTTAAGACATGACTCACATCTGTACAGCGTTCTCCATTAATATAAATAGCACCGGTCCTGATATCTTCGCGCGCCTGTCGTCTGGACGAAGAAATTCGCGCATCCACGAGCAAATCGATCAAGCCCACTTCGTCAACTCCTTTGAGCGCGTAAGACGGCACATCGCTAAATCCTTCTGCAATCTCCTGTTCATTCAAATCCCGCAAATTGCCGTAAAACAGCGCCTCGGAAATATGCACGGCGCGATCCTTTGCGCCTGCGCCGTGGATAAAAGTCGTCACCTCTTCGGCCAGCACGCGCTGCGCCTCGCGCTTCTCGGGTCGCGCCTCCACCTCTCGTTCCAATTCCTCTATGCGTTCGCGGCTCAAAAAAGTGAACAACTTCAAAAATTTCACCACATCGCGATCCGCTGCATTCACCCAAAACTGATAAAATTGATAGGGCGATGTCTTCTCGGGATCGAGCCATAACGTACCCGTCTCGGTCTTGCCAAACTTCGTCCCATCCGACTTTTCCAGCAAAGGGAAAGTCAACCCATACACCGTCTTATTGAGCATGCGCCGACACAACTCTATGCCCGCCGTAATATTGCCCCACTGATCGCTACCCCCGATCTGAAGCTCACAGCCATACTTTCTGTTCAATTCCATAAAATCATACGCCTGCAAAACCATATAACTAAATTCGGTAAACGAAATCCCGGTTGAAAGACGCGACGACACCGACTCTTTGCCCAGCATATATCCCATTGAAAAGTGTTTGCCCACATCGCGCAAAAATTCAATCGTACGCAACTCCGAAAGCCAGGTATAATTGCTCACCATCAGCGCCGGATTGTCCCTGGTCTCAAAATCCAGATACTTTTCCAATTGCGCGCGCTGGCACTCCGTATATGCCTGCACTACCTCCAGTGAATTCAACTGCCGCTCTTCTGCTTTCCCACTCGGATCGCCAATCAATCCCGTGCCCCCGCCCACGAGTGCAATGGGCTTGTGCCCCGCATCTTGAAAGCGACGCAATCCCATAATGGGAACCAGACTGCCCGCGTGCAGGCTATCGGCAGTGGGGTCAAATCCACAATACAATGTCATCTGCCCCTCTGCCAAACGCCTGCGGAGCTTATCCTCATCTGTCATCTGAAAAATATAGCCACGAAATGCCAAATCGTCTAACACATCCACGTTTTTATCTCCATATTCATATCACGCCTTTGCGCGCGCCAAAAAATCCTTCACTTTTTTGTGATCCTTCTTCCCCGGCTCGACTTCTACGCCACTACTCGTATCCACCGCATAGGGACCAACTCGTTCAATCGCCTCCTGAACATTATCCGGATTTAACCCACCGGCAAGAATAATGCGCCCATACTCTTTTGCCTCCACCGCCTTTGTCCAGTCAAATGTCTCCCCCGTACCACCATAAAAACCCGCTCTCTCTGTATCCAATAAGAATGTATTGACCAGATACGACCCCATCGTCTGCACATCAAAATCGCGTCCTACGCGAAGCGCGCGAATCACCGGCACCGCATGCCCCAGACATGCTTCGGGAGGCTCATCCCCGTGCAATTGAATCGCCCGAAGCCCCGCCAACTTCACGGCAACGTCAATCTCTCGTTCCGATGCATTCACAAACACCCCTACGGGAGTCACAAATGGCGGCAAATCAAAAACAATTTCTCCGGCTTTCTCGGGCGCGATATAGCGAAGGCTCTTCTCGTAAAAATTAAACCCCAGGGCATCTGCACCGTGATCAACCGCACACAACGCATCATCCCGATTTGTAACACCGCAAATTTTAGCTCGCATGCCCTATCAACTCCTGCAACCTGGCGGCAATATCCGGTTCGCGCATCAAACTCTCGCCCACCAGCACGGCATCTGCGCCCGCATCTCGAAGCGCGACAACATCTTCGCGCGTATAAATACCGCTCTCACTCACCTTCAACACGTCATCGGGAATATAATCGATCAACCCATAAGTCGTACCCAGAGACGTATCAAAAGTCTTCAAATTCCGATTGTTAATCCCAACAATCTCTGCCCCAGCATCGAGCGCGACCATCAGTTCTTCTCTCTCGTGCACTTCCACCAGCGCATCCAGACCCAGCGCACGGCTCGTCGCTATAAATGAGGACAATTCTCGAGGCGTTAAAATCGACACAATCAACAACACAGCCGAAGCCCCAATCGCGCGCGCCTCGTAAATCTGATAGGGATCAATCGTGAAATCCTTTCGCAAAATGGGCCGATCGACAACCATTGAAATCTGAGCCAAATAATCCGCCGACCCCTGAAAAAATTTCTCATCCGTCAATACCGAAAGCGCCGAAGCCCCATTCTCCACATAAATTTTCGCAATATCCACCGCGTCAAAATCCCCGCGGATCACGCCCTTAGAGGGCGACGCCTTTTTCACCTCGGCGATCACAGCAATATCATCCCCATCCACCAGCCCATCAAAAAAAGAAGGCGGCTCTGGCGCATCTTCGGCCAACTGCGCCATCTCTTCAAACGGCTTCTGTCCCACACACCCGGCGAGAAACCTGCGTTTATACGCCACAATCTTGTCGAGAATATTGCCAGCCATAAAGTCCCACCATCCTCAGACAGAGCTAAAGCCACGACCGCGGATCGGGAACAGACACCCATCCATCTTCGCGCACCGCCTGCAACCCCACAATACCGGGCAGTGTCATATCCAGCGCCTGCATCAAATCTACCGGCGGTGGCGATCCGTTCGCAACTGCCTGCACAAAATCCAGAACAATGAGCATACTCGTTTTGCCGTGCCCTGCACCGAGCGCGTCCGAAAACTGGGACAACTCGGGATGGTGGCATTCTTCGCGCGTCACCTGCTCCTTATTCCCCACCGAATAATAACACACCGTTCGCGCTTCGCGAAATCGCCCCGTCTCGAAAGAACCCTCATCGCCATAAAAACTCAAAAAATGGCTCATCCCATGCACATTCTGAAACGAATTTGTCAACCTGAACACCGCGCCTTCTTCAGTTCGGAACAAAGCCGTCTGTACCCAATCTGCTTCATACCCCTCTAAAAACTCATCTCGTCCTGATGCCGAAACAGCCATGACCTCAACCAGACGATCACCCGTCATATTCAGATACGGCGATGTCCCATGTGTCGGATAAAGAAGGGGTTGTAAACTATTCCGCCAGGTAGGCCGTCCATCGGGATGTCGCCTCAACGCTTTTAGACCGTGAATATACTCGGCCTCGGCATAGTAAATACGCCCCAGTTTCTGCGACTCATAAAGCGACCTCGCACGCACCACACTGGGCTCATAAACCCAATTCTCTGCCATCATATAAATGCGGTCACTTTCTGAAACAACCTCGACCAATGCCTTTGCCTCATCCATAGTCAGCGCAGCGGGCACGGCACACAAAACGTGCTTACCGGCCCGAATCGCTCGAATCACATGTTCTGCATGAAGCGGCGCGGGCGTAAAAATAGCCACCGCATCAATCCGTTCATCGGCGACCAGACCATCAAAAGCCGCATAACAAACATCGACACCCAACTGCTCTTTTGCCTCGTCCCGTCTCTCCTGTTGGATATCACAAACAGCGACCAAATCAGTCTCGTCATACGCATCAAACACCCGTGCCCAGGACATGCCAAATCGCAAACCAGCAACACCTACAGAGAGAGCCATTTTACTTCACCTCCAGAATCATTCCCGACTCGCCGCGACCAGACCCTCCAACTTCTCCAACGCCTTACCCGAATCAATCACTTCAGCCGCGACCTGCACGCCTTCATTGAGATCACGCGCCTTATCGCCCGCCACAATTGCCGCCGCCGCATTCAACAACACAATATCTCGCCGAGGACCTTCTTCACCATTCAGAATCGACCGCGTAATCTCCGCATTATAATCGGCATCTCCACCTTTTAGCGCATCGGCTGGAGCCTGCATCAGCCCAAAGTCCCCAGGTGATACGTCATACGTCGAAACCGATCCATTCTTCAATTCACTCACCCTCGTCGGACCCGTCAAGGTCATCTCATCTAAACCATCCGAACCGTGAACCACAAACGCCCGCTCCGATCCCAGAGTCCCCAAAACACCTGCAAGTGTCTCGGTCAATGCCGCGCTGTACACACCGACCACCTGCCGCGTTGCACCCGCTGGATTGCTCAGCGGTCCCAGCGCATTGAAAATTGTCCGCGCACCAATTTCCCGACGCGGTCCAATCGCGTATTTCATCGCCCCATGTAACGAAATAGCAAACAAAAACCCAATCCCCACATCGTCCAGACACCTGCTCACCGTCTCGGGCGATGCCTCAATATTCACACCCAATGCACCCAGCACATCCGCGCTACCACACTGACTCGTCGCCGCGCGATTGCCGTGTTTGGCCACACACAAACCCGCTCCCGCAGCGACAAATGCCGCCGTTGTCGAAATATTAAACGTGCCTGAATGATCGCCCCCCGTGCCACAGGTATCGACAATCACATCGTGCTTTGTCGCAATAGGCGTTGCCTTCTCGCGCATCACAGACGCGGCCCCGGCAATCTCATCGACACTCTCGCCCTTCACGCGCAGCGCAATTAAAAACGCGCCGATCTGCGCATCCGTCGCCTCGCCCGACATAATCTGATCCATCGCATCCGTCATCTCACCCCGGCTCAAATCCGCACCTTCAATCGCTTTTGCAATCGCCTCTTGTATGTTCATACTCATCTCCTCAGCTAACAAATCACGCATCGAGAAAATTTTGCAGCAAATTCTTGCCTTCACCCGTCAAAATCGATTCTGGGTGAAACTGCACGCCATCCACCGCCATATCTCGATGGCGCAAGCCCATAATCACGTCATCATCGGTCTCTGCCGTAATTTCCAAACAATCGGGCAAACTCTCTCGCTCGACCACCAGCGAATGGTAGCGCGTGGCAATAAACGGCTCGGGTAATCCCTGAAAAATAGACTTCCCCGTATGATGAATCTCCGACACCTTCCCGTGCATAATTGTCGGCGCGCCCACAATTTTTCCACCAAACGCCTGCCCAATGGACTGATGCCCCAGACAAACCCCTAAAATCGGAATTTCCCCCGCAAAATGCTGTACCAAAGCCACGGAAATCCCCGCTTCATTCGGCGTGCAGGGACCGGGAGAAATAACGATCTTCTCGGGTGCGATATCCGCAATATCTTCAAGTGAGATCTGATCATTGCGATGCACCACCAGATCCGCACCCAGTTCCCCGAGATATTGAACGAGGTTATAAGTAAAAGAATCGTAGTTATCAATGACGAGAATCACAACAACTCTCCCCCTTCAGCCATCTCTACTGCCCGAAACAGTGCCCGAGCTTTGTTCACGGTCTCCTGATATTCGTATTCCGGCTCGGAATCGAACACCACGCCACCTCCTGCCTGCACATACGCTTTGCCATCCTTAATCACCAGCGTGCGAATGGCAATACACGTATCCATATTGCCCGCAAAATCGATATAACCCACCGCACCGGCATAAGGCCCGCGGCGCGTTGGCTCCATCTCGTCGATAATCTCCATCGCTCGAATTTTTGGCGCGCCCGACACCGTACCAGCCGGATAACAGGCAAAAAGCGCGTCCAGCGCATCGACACCCTCGTGCAATTCGCCGCGCACATTCGAAACGATATGCATCACATGCGAATACCGTTCAATCGTCATCTGCTCGGTCACGCGCACCGTATCAAACCTTGAGACGCGCCCCACATCATTGCGTCCCAAATCCACCAGCATAATATGCTCGGCGCATTCTTTTTTATCTGCCAGCAACTCCTGTGCCAGCACCTGATCCTCCGCCTCTGTTTTACCGCGCCACCGCGTACCCGCAATAGGTCGCACCTGCACCACCCCGTCCTCTACCCTGACGAGCAACTCGGGCGACGCGCCCACGAGTTGATGATCTTTCAAATCGACGTGAAACATATAAGGCGACGGATTCACCGTCCGCAACGCCCGATAAATATCCAGTGCATCCACCGTCACATCCATTGCAAAGCGCTGCGAAGGCACCACCTGGAAAATATCACCTGCCACAATGTATTCCCTGCAACGCGCCACCACATCCATATACGCTTCTTTGCTCGTATTTGAAGTCACGACACACGAACTCATGCCCGGTTTCAGAGACGCATCCACCGGTTGCGCCAGTACCTCAATAAGTGTATCGATCCGTTTGACTGCATCCTCGTAATTCGCCTCTATATCGCCCTCTGTATGCACATTGGCCATCACATGCACTTTGTGCGTCACATTGTCAAACGCCAGCACCGAATCGTAAAAGGAAAAAAATATATCGTCAAGATCGAGATCGTCTTCAACCGTCTCGGGAATGCGCTCAATCAAACGCACGGCATCGTAACTCACATAGCCCACAGCACCGCCTGTAAATCGAGGAAACCCCTCCATATGTTGCGAATGATATTTTCTTAACAACCCCCGCAATACCTCAATAGGCTCCCCATTAAATAGTCGAAGCTCACCCGTCGTCGCATATTCAACCGAAATTTTTGTTCCGCGCGAACGAAAAACCAAAAACGGATCCACGCCCAAAAACGAATACCGCCCAATCTGCTCGCCGCCCACCACGCTTTCAAACAAAAACGCATGCGATGACTTTGCGCGAATTTTCAAATAGGCCGAAACGGGCGTCTCTGTATCCGCGAGAATTTCTCTTGAAATGGGAACGAGACCACAGCCTTTGCTCAACTTCTCGACAGTTTTGAGATCGGGTTGAATCACTGGAAAATCCTTGAAAAAATAAAAAAGGTCGTGAGCAGTTTGCCCACGACCTCGTACTTTTATTCACTTACATCACATTTAAAACGCAGGACAAACCACACTCTTGGACGGGCGGCGATAATAATAATATCGGCCGTCAAATCGACGCCAAAAATACCAGAAGCAGGTTGCAAAAGCGTTCATCACACCAAATTCCTTAAATAACTCTTAAATATCGGACGCGCCAAAAATAACAAATTCTAAAACAGTGTCAAGAGAGAAGTTTATTCATGACCGTCAATCGTGCCCACCTCAATTTTCAATTCATCGCGGTCAATAATGCGATCTACGCGGCCATCGCGCACCCACACCACGCGGTCGGATACCGACAGCATCTTGTGATCGTGCGTCGCTGAAATCACAGTCACGCCCGACTCCTCGTTCATCTGGCGCAACAGTTCAATAATCTCCCGCCCCGTATTCAAATCGAGATTTCCAGTAGGCTCGTCAGCCAGAATGATCGCAGGGTCGTTGGCAAAGGCCCGCGCAACAGCCACGCGCTGTTGCTGCCCACCTGAAAGCTCAAAAGGTTTGTGCATCACGCGCTCGCCCAGACCCACCTGTGTCAACAATTCCACGCCCTTGTCGCGCGCCTCGTCGCTCGTCAGGCCGGCAAACACCATCGGCAGGGTCACATTCTCAAGCGCTGTCATCACCGGAATCAAATTATAAGATTGAAAAATATAACCGATCTTTCGACAGCGCAACCACGCGAGTTCATAAGCGTCGAGTTGGGCGACATCTACATCGTCGATATAAACCTTGCCCTCGGTCGGCTTGTCCAATCCCCCCACCATATTAAACAGGGTACTCTTTCCCGAACCAGAAGGTCCCATGATGGACAGATATTCGCCCTGTGTCACTTCCAGATCCACACCTTTGAGTGCGTGAATCTGCTCATCGCCCATTATG
This sequence comes from Gemmatimonadota bacterium, assembly GCA_026706845.1. NCBI lineage: Bacteria > Pseudomonadati > Gemmatimonadota > Gemmatimonadota bacterium. The sequence continues at coordinate 27,526 of JAPOXY010000189.1, read as the reverse complement.
TACACCTTCTTCACATCTTGCGTGCGTACAACCGTTGCTTCTTCGGCCTCTCCATTTGTCTCTATTTTTTCTTCAGCAGCCATAAAGCACCTCACAATCAGATTTAGACTTCCAACGACATCGCATCGACCGGCTCCATCTTGGCAGCGCGATAGGCCGGCAAAATACCGCCAATCAGCGACAAAACAGAACCAATAACAATAGCCTTACCACCATCTTCAAGAATCTGAGTCAGGGGAAGATGATCGAAAATCACCGTGCCAAAACTCGACATATTGAGCAATGCAGTCAGCAAAAACCCAATGATCACGCCAATAATCGTGCCTGCTGTACCCATAAACGTCGATTCGAGAATAAACAGTTTAATAATAAATCCGTCCAATGCACCCATACACTTCATGGTACCAATCTCGCGAAACCGCTCGGTAACAGACATCAGCATGGCATTGGCAATACCCACCAAACACACGAGCAGTGACAACACCACCAGCCATGCATCCTTCGACCGCTGCTGCATTGCGGCGGCACTATCGGGATCAATTTCAACACCCTTTTGTTGCAAGATCAAGTTGATCTTGGGATCGCTGGCAGCCATCAAACCGTCAATAATGGAATTGCCCGCCCAAATCGACATCAAAAAAGCGATAGCAAGCACAATACCACTCACCGTAATCAAAGACCGGCCAAATCGAATCTTAACGCTATTAAAACTGATCTCCACCGCTTTGGAAAGCGGAAGAGATATCTGGGTATTGAGTTCGTGCTGCACGGCCATAAACGCCTCCAGTTTCAAAAGAAAATGCACAAATCAATGCTCAACATAAAAGCCAATTGTTCCTATGTCAAGCCAAAATACAAGAATTATTTATTATCGGCGTTGCTCTTTTTTGAAAAAATATAGAATGTCAACAATTGCTTGAGAAACAAATAGTACTCAGTCCAGTTCAACTTACTACTGCTGTATTGCCGGTTGCGAAACACAAAGGGCGCTTCAATAAAAGATTTATAATGTCCCTTAACCAGAATCTCCAGCAAAATTTTATACCCCGGCGAAGTCAATACCAGGTCTTTAATAACGCGCCGATGTAAGAAAAAATAGCCCGATAGTGGGTCTTGCACACCGGTTAATTGCCGCGCGAGAAATACTCCCAATTGGGAAATAGTCCTGCGATACCAGGCCCATTGTTCGACGTGACTCTCCGAATCAAATCGGCTACCAATAGCCAGATCGTGATTCCGCAACCCGTAAATGAGTTGAGGCAAAACAATGGGATCGTGGCTCAAATCGGCATCCATCACCCCTAAGAGATCCCGCTCTGCCCGCTCAAACCCGGCCATCACGGCACTGCCCAATCCCAATTTTCCGGCGCGGTGAACCACCTGTACCGGATAGCGATCCACAAGTGATTCGGCCACCTCTCCCGTGCCATCGGGCGAATTGTCATCGACCACTATTAACTCGAGATCAATGTCGGGATAGTCTTTCAGAACGTCGAATATTTCTTCTACCAACAAAGAAATGTTCTCGCGCTCGTTGTAAGTGGGTGTAATCAGAGAAATGCGGAGTGTATTATCAGACATAGGTATTAGCGATCTTGTGAAAAACGCCCTTTAATTGCCTCAAATTATACTCAAAAGAGGCAGGTACAATATCACATAATGCTCTGGCAAGTGTGGTTGTCAACCCCGCTCGCAACGGGCGCTGTGCAAGTTGCCCAAATTCTGCGGACGTTATGGAAGACACCAGCGACAAGTCAAGCCCCATCACAGCACATATCCGCTCGACCATTTCAAAGCGCGTCAAAAAATCCACCCCACCAAAATGCACCACGCCGCGGAAGTCAGTGCGGCACAGTTTTAAAATAAATGCGGCGAGTTCATCGACAAAAGTAGGATTTGCCCACTCGTCTATCACCACGCGAATCGCCTCGCGTCTTGCCAGCGATGAAATGGCCCAGGTCACAAAATTGGACCGACAAGACGGGCGAAAACCGTACAATACCGCCGTTCGCACCACAATGCCGGGACAAAGTGCATTCAGCAAAATAACTTCGCTTTCCAACTTGGTCTGTCCATACGCATTCACCGGATGTGCTTCATCGCCCTCGCCATAAGGCCCTTTCTCTCCATCAAACACATAATTGGTCGATAAGTTCACCAGACCACATCCAACCCGTTCACACGCTTGAACCAGATTGCGCGTTCCATCGACGTGTATCGCACGCGCAAGCGCGGGATTTCGCTCACATACATCAACGCTCGTCATAGCTGCAGAATTGATCACCCACTGGGGGCGCACCTGTGCCACCACCTCGTGTACCAAATCGGGCCGCGTCAAATCCACGACGAGATGACCTTTTTGACCGCTGCGCGACGCAGGTGCCCGCTCCCAATCATCGCAGGATGCATCGCAAAGCGCCTGCCCCAAAAAGCCCGATGCGCCGATAATGAGCAACCGATTATTAGCCATTAGTTTTCGCTTTCTCGCACAAATAAAACCAATGCGCGATTCAGTGCGCCGGCATATCCGATGCGATCTATATTGGGCCCAATCAGAGCGGTCAAAATCGCTTTGGCCCGATCTCGATAGCGCGGCATCTGCGTATGTACAAAAAGCCGCATAAAAACCTGCGCTGCTACGCCATTTCCCGAAGGCAACCACCGATCAATAGCGGGCAATAGCGCGACATCGGCCTCGGGCATTCGGTCTCTCAAAGCACCCGAAGAATCGGCAAAAGTCGTCATCACCCGATCTGCATGCGCCCGCGCAAATAACAAATCGGCCTCGCGTTTCTGCACCTCGTACAAATCGAGGGCCGCGCGGATGATTAAAACCTGATCCACCAAAAAATGGGGAGCACTCAAAGATCGCGCGTGGGCAAACAGGCTATCTTCCTGTACAAATCGCGTCTTAACCGCTTCAAAAATTCGCCGCCCAGCATCTAAAAAACGCGTTTCTCGAGTCTCGATAAACGCCGCGCACAAACCCGAAACTGCCAGCGCATTCCAGCCCGAATAAATCTCTGTATCCCGCAATACATTTCCAGCCTGATCTCGAAAGCCAGCCAGCCCGGCTCCCAACAAAACATCGCCAGATACAGCAAACTGTTCCAGCACCGCATCGGCCAGATTGCGAGACAAATTTACCCGTGCAAACGCCCGCAATAATTGAGCATTGACCGCCATGTGTTTTTCCGCATCAATCACAGGCCCGCGATGCGTTAATACCCCCAACACATAAACGCCATCTGTATCGCGCCGCGCGCTATGTGCAAAATTGACCAAAGGCGAATCAATACCCACTTCTGCAAGCGCGAGAAGACCTTCGATCCCTGGATCAAAACCGCTTTTTACTACCGATTTCAAACTATCGCGCACGCGGTGCAAAAGCGCTGTACTGGGTTCGATACGAGGGCGCGGATCTTTCTTTTTTTCGAGTTCCGCTCGCCGCTTCAACTCTGCCCGCTGCTCCTCGAGCCTGACGAGCCTATCGGGATTATCGTACAAAATTTGCACCCACCGCAACAGATCTATCATATCATCGGGGTCGAGATAGGTGCTACCCGTTATCCAGCGTTCATCGGGCGTTAAAAAAGAGAGAGATGGAACCCCGCCCAGACCAAAATGCTCAAACAAGTCGGGTCGTTGATCAGCATCAACCCATATCGGCAGCGTGTAACGCGCAATAGCCCGCGCAATTTCTGAATTTTCAAAACATCTCGCTGCCAGATCGCGGCACCAAACCGATCGCTGTGTATAAAAAAATAATAAGATGGGGCGCCCGATGATTCGGGCAGAATCTCTTTGGCTCCATGTCCGCCAGCTTATTTTCCCGCCATCCAACGCCGTTACATCTAATTTTGCTGTCTCATTTCCACCACCACATGCACCAGATAAAAACCCAAACACAAGCGCGATCCAGATATTACATAAATTTTGCAAAAAAAAATTTGGAACTCGTTGCATGGGTAAACGTCTAAACCGTTCAAAAAAGGCTTGACACATGGGCAGGATTTGCTGAAGTTCTAAAATACTTTAGAAACGGGGAAAAGACTATTGAGGCGCGAATTTTTCTATTGAGATGGCTTCATCGATCAACATAATGGGAATCGCGTCCTGAATGGGATATAAAAAGACGCGATCTTCGCGCACCAGGCCTCCATCAATTGGCTGTTCAATTTTTTGTCCGCCCCGGTTTTTAACCTCGCCTCTTTCAATCGCGCTATTGATGGTATCAATCAGCGGTTGATCGGCCAATTTCACGGGCGTTTTGTTCTCTGGACAGGCCAAAATATCGAGTAAGTCCCTATCAATCACGGTTCTCCCCCTTTATCGGAAAAATTCGTGGTCTGAAAATAGTCAACACGCGAGTCTCAAACAAGCGGTTTTTTGATTTTATCTCACCATTAATCAGGGAATTTGTCTATCGCATCACCGCTAAAGCGCTGTTTTTTATATCAGTAAAATCTCATCGGCCATTTTATCCGATATCCGAGATGTGTCTGCTTTAGCGCGCGATGTTAGAATGCCCCCCGGTTGGCGGCGCGTTCACACGCGCTCACGACCGGGTTTTTTCATATTTTGCGGGCTTTCCGGTCAATTCCTATAAAGGAGAATTCCCATGAAACACCGCCTTCTCGCCCTGTTCGCGCTTGGTATTGGCCTGATCAGCACCCCAGCTGATGCAACGCCAGAAAGCCATGCCGCAGCCACTTTTTTGTTGTTCGCACCATCGGCTCGTGCAGCGGGCATGGGCAATGCGTACGTCGCTATTGCCGATGACGCCAATGCGACGTACTACAACCCCGCCGCACTGGCCTCATTGCAAATTCACAGTCTCAGCACCACCCTTTACAAACCCGTTCCCCGACTGGCTGGAGACATCTTTTCGTCATTCGGTGCTTACACACACCCCTTTAGTGGCATTGGCAATCTGGGATACAGCCTCATTTACAGTTCTTTGGGCGAACAACAACGCACAGATGAAGAGGGAAACCTTTTAGGTACATTTAAAAGCTATGGCATGGCCCTGGGTGTATCTTATGGCACGCATCTCTTCAAAAATCTGGCACTGGGCATAACCGTTAAGTTCATCCATGAAAATCTCTCCGACATAGGTGCGGGTATTGAACAGGGCAAAGGGACAGCGACTTCTTTTGCCGGAGACATAGGCCTCATGTGGACAGCTACAGATCGGCTTACCTTCGGCAGCGTGTTGCGCAATGTCGGTCCAAACATGACGTTTATCGATGCCGACCAGGCAGATCCACTGCCACAAAATTTCGTTTTTGGCATTGCATACAAACTGCTCAAAAACAACTCGTCTTCTCTGATGCTCACCACGGATGTTTACAAACCCCTCGCCTCTGATAATTTCTTCTCCTTTATTTCGGGCTGGAACGATGACACCTTTGGCTGGAAGCCCAATCCGGGCGGCAATGGTTTTACGGAATTTGACGACATGGACTACCGCGTCGGTATTGAATGGATGTACCAGCTTTCTGAAGATTCGGCTTTTGCCCTGCGCAGTGGCTACTCCTATGACAAAGATGGCAAACGCAACTTCCCCACCTTTGGACTTGGCTTGAAATACAACTGGGCAAATTTCGATATCTCATATTTTGTGCCAACTGAAGATACGCCTGCCAGCAATACATTCCGCTTCACGGGTGGATTTATATTTTAATCCTCCGGGTTCAGAAACCGGCTCCCCTTGCGACGAAGACATCAGTTGAAATACAATGCTAAATCTCTTGAGATATAATACCAAACCTCGCCTTCTCGCGCTCGGTATCGCCAGTTTGATAAACCTCACACTCTTAATTTCGTCTCTTTTTTCTCAAAATAGCAGCCCCCCTTCTTCGGATTTTAATGGCAATGGTGTTGTCGATTTCCCCGACTTCTTGCTATTTGTCACCGCGTTCGGATCTCAAGCGGGTCAAGATCGCTACGATGCGAAATACGATCTGGATGGCAATGGCGAAATTGCATTTGACGATTTTCTGCTATTTGTCGATAGCTTTGCGGCATCGTCACAGCCACCACCACCCAGCGATCCACGCCTGACGCGAATTGAACTACCTGAAGGATTCCACATTCGCATATACGCCGAAGGGATAACTGGCGCTCGCTCGATGAGCCTCAGCCCCAGCGGAACCCTGTTTGTCGGCACCCGCCCCAGCGGTCGCGTGTATGCACTGCGCGACGAAGATGGCGACTACAAAGCAGAGCGCGTCATCATCCTCGCCCGCGACCTGAATAACCCCAATGGCGTCGCCGTCAAAGATGGCAACCTGTACGTAGCCGAAATCAACCGCATCCTGCGCTATCGCAACATCGAAGCACAACTCGACAACCCGCCGCAGCCTGAAATTGTCAACGACGCTTTCCCCACGAATCGATCGCACGGCTGGAAATTCATTCGCTTTGGACCCGACGGCTTGCTGTACGTACCGGTCGGCGCGCCGTGCAACATCTGCAATCGCGGCGATCCTTACGCCTCAATCGGAAGATTGGATGCCAATGGCAACTTCAGCATCATAGCGCGGGGCATTCGCAACACCGTCGGCTTCGATTGGCACCCGGAAACGGGCGAACTGTGGTTCACAGACAATGGAAGAGACAGGATGGGCGACGATGTGCCACCGGATGAACTGAACAGAATAACCGTCGAGGGCCAGCACTTCGGTTATCCCTACTGCCACGGCACCAACATCGCCGATCCCGTATTCGGCGATCAGCGTAGCTGCGGCGAGTTCGTCGCGCCGGTCCAGAATCTCGGTCCGCACGTAGCGGCTCTTGGCATGCGCTTCTACACTGGCGACATGTTTCCAGAGGAGTACCGCAATCAGATCTTCATCGCCGAACACGGATCCTGGAATCGCAGTAGCAAGATCGGCTACCGCGTTACCCTGGTGCGTCTAAATGGCAACAGGGCGGTCAGCTACGAACCCTTCGCAAAAGGCTGGCTACAGGGCGAATCGAACTGGGGCAGGCCAGTCGATGTACTCGTCATGCCCGACGGTTCTCTGCTGGTATCGGACGACCAGGCCGGTCTCATCTACCGCATCAGCTATTCTCACTAATCTCGCATTATGAATCTGAACAGACGCTTGACTATGACCCTCCTGCGCGGATGCTCAATCCTCCTGTATCTTGTAGCTCTTTTTCTACAGCCCATTATGTCTGCCGACACCTATCGCGTTTTGGCTCTGCGCGTCTCTTTCCCCCCCGAAACCCCCGACAACGAAACCACCAGCGGGAACGGCACATTCAATCTCAGCACATCCGAAAGTTCCGATCGCATCTACCCCTTTGACGCGCCTCCCCACGACCGCGCCTATTTCGAAGCCCACCTTCAAGCTCTTTCCAATTATTACCGCGACATATCCCAGGGGCAACTGACCATCGAATACGACGTGTACCCGCAGGAACCCACCGCGAGTTACGTCCTCGATACCCCCTTGATCGAATACGGCAATGGACGCACGAGGCGCGAAATAAATGAGCGCGTCACGCGGCTCTTTCGGGATGGCATTCGCGCTGCAGATGCCACAGATGGCGCAACCATAGACTTCTCAAAATATCGCGCCTTTGCGGTATTTCACGCGGGACTCGGCGGAGAAGCAGGTCAAAAACTCAACGACATACCCTCGGCTTTTATTTTTGAACGCGACCTCATCGAACTCGCCGACGGTGCGCTTTCCGTCAACAACGGTGCCTTTCAGGTGACATCGGGCATGCTATTGCCCGAAGCCATCAGTGCAAACGGTCAGGGCGGTCTCAACGGCACGCTCGCCCGATTTTTTGCCTCGCAACTCGGCTTGCCCGGTCTGTCGGACTTCGAAAACGACCTGCCCGCAATTGGCGATTGGAGTTTGATGGATACGGGCGCCAACAATCAAATTGACGCCGCGCGCCTGGGTCTCCAACCTCTCACAAATGACCCCACCAGCACAAATTTGATCGGATTCTTGCCCAGTCGCATGACGGCCTGGTCGCGCATACAACTCGGCTGGCTCGAACCACTCGTAATCACCCACAACGACACCGTAGAAATCGCCGCATCTGGCAGCGCGTCCGACCTTCCGCAGGCTATTCGCGTGCCCATCAGCGCCACAGAATACTTCCTGATCGAAAACCGCTTCTCGCGTCTCAACATTGAAAATCGCATTCCGCAAATCGAGTTTTCCACCCCTCATAATGTCTGGCTTTCCGCAGACGACTACGATGCATTCATACCCGGCTCGGGCATTCTCATCTACCACATTGACGATGCGGTTATTCGAGCCAGCGACGCAGAAAAACATATCAACAGCCATCCCGATTACAAAATTGCACCTGCCCAATATCGCCGCGGCATTGCACTCGAAGAAGCCGATGGCTTGCAAGACATCGGCAATGTATCGGCCAGCCGCATCATTCAAGCTGGTATCATCTCACTAAGCAGTATCGAAGGCGCGCCAGAAGACGCCTTTTACGTGGGCAACAACGCTGTATTTGATCCCGACACCTCGCCGAATACCCGCAGCAATTTGGGCTATGAAAGCGGCATAACCATCGAAGTCCTCAGTCCGCCTGGTGAAGTAATGGCAGTTGCTATCCATTTTGCCAGGCAACCGGACAACTGGCCGATTACAAACTTGACTCCCACGCGGGAATCGCCCCGCGTCATCGACCTCGATAGAGATGGAATCAAAGAAATCCTTCACAGTTCTGGCGCGTGGAAAATCGCGGGCACACCGCACAGCGCAGACGAGACATTTGCGACAACCCCTGCAATTGGCGACCCGGAAATAGCCGGATTCATCTACCATCGCGGGGAAACAATCCGAACGCACTGGCGTCCCGGTGGTACAGTCCACGAAACCGTCGATATCACCTCTCCCTCATCTTTTTCCACAACACCCGTCATTGCAAAATTTCCCACAGCGCATGTCGATATCTGGGGATGGAGCGATGGAAAAATCGAATGGGGCAATTTTCTATCTGAAATCGCGGGTAGCATCGCCCTGAGCGACGCCATACAATCGCTCGCCGTGGGCAATATCGACAGCGATCCGGACAATGAACTCATCGCCATTACCAGCAGTGCTCAGATCCACCTCATTCACGACACCGGCCAATCCACGCCACTCGCCACATTCGCATCTCCCATCATCGGCGGCCCCACAATAGGCGACCTCAACCGCGATGGCGATGACGACATTGCAGTCGTCACATCAGACGGTATCCTCTCCATCCTCGACGCCAACGGCCTCGCCTTTGCGAGCGATCCCGTACCCGGCGGCGCGCATTCACCCCCTGTTGTCGCCGACCTCGACCGGGACGGATTTCTCGAAGTCCTTTTTGGCGGCAACGGCAAACTCTATCTCTATCGTTTCAACGCCATCTTGCAAACCGAAGGCGCGCTCGCCTTCCCGATAAAAGACGACGCTGGCCCCATTGAAGCACCGCCCATTCTCGCCGACATCAATAACGACGCATCCCCCGATATTTTTATAGGCACACGCGGTGGCCTCCTCTACGGCCTGACCGCCGAAGGACATCTCCTATCGGGCTTTCCCCTATTAGTACCCGGCCCCATTCTCTCATCGCCCCTTATCGACGACCTTGACAACGACGGCACCCTGGAACTCATTATCTATACCGCCAGCGGCAGCGTACACCTCTTCCACCTGGAGACAATTGACCCATCTTATACCGGCAACAAAATTATCTGGGGACAACTCGGCGGTGGGCCGGGCAACGCGGGCAAATTGCTCCAGCAGCCTGTCGAAATCACAACCCCAACAGACACCTCGCTTTTACCCGCGGCGCGAGCATACCTCTACCCCAATCCCGTCCGCAATGGTGACAGGGCGCGCATTCGCTTTTTTTTGTTAGAATCCGCCGAAATCATTATGACTATTTACAATCCCCTCGGGGAAAAGATCGCCGACCTCACACACGACAATCCCATGCCCAACACCGACAACGAAATCGCCTGGGATGTAACCGATTACGCCAGCGGCCTCTATATTTGTCGCCTGCAAGCCAGCAATAGCACGCGCACAGAAGTGCGATTTATCAAAGCCGCAATAATTAAATAAACACTATGTCTCACAAACTCACACAAACAATTCTCATCCTCCTGACCCTGAGTACACAGGCCCTCGCGCAATTTGACGCCAATCATCCAGAACTAAACTGGCGCGTCATAGAAACCGAACACTTCAAAGTCTATTACCATCAAGGCCTGGAAAAACTGGCTCCGCGCGCTGCACAGGTCGCCGAAAACGCGTACGGCCCAATCGCCTCCTTTTACAATTTTGACCCCGACAGCAAAGTCCGCATCATCCTCAAGGATACCGAAGACTATGCCAATGGCGCGGCGTATTATTACCACAATACCATCGAAATCTGGGTTTCCAACCTCGACTTTGCACTGCGCGGTAGTACAGATTGGCTCCCAAATGTGATAACGCACGAATTGACGCACATCATCGCCCTCCAGCTCGCCCGAAAATCCTCGCGGCGCATCCCCGCCATCTTCGTCAACTACCTGCAATATCAGGGCGAAGGCAAACGCGACGACATCCTCGCTGGCTACCCCAATGTCCTGGCCGCGTATGCCATTCCCGCCACCATCATTCCACCCTGGTTTGCCGAAGGCACAGCGCAATACATGGCACCGGGCGCACAACACGACCGCTGGGACTCGCACCGCGATATGATCTTGCGTCAGGCCACGCGCAATGGAAGCTTGCTCACCCGCGACGAAATGTCCGTCTTCGGCGCGAAAACAGGTCTCGGATTTGAAAAAGTGTACGACCACGGATACTCGCTCACCCTCTTTATGGTCGATACTTTTGGGCGCGACAAACTCCCCGAATTGTATCGGCAAATGAAAGTCTGGTGGCGCACGGATTTTGGCGGCGCAATCCGCGCGACCCTGGGCATCTCTGCAAGCGAATTGCACGCGCGCTGGGTCGCATCGCTCGAAAAACGCTATGCGGCACAAATCGCACAGATCGAAACCAATCCCGAACAGGGCGACCTCATCCGCGAAGACGGCTACCTCAATCTGCACCCCCGCTGGTCGCCCGACGGCACAAAACTCGCCTATCTCTCCAATAAAGGGCGCGATTACGGGCGCACGAGTTTGATGGTCTATACCCTCGCCGACAGCAGCGAAGAAATCGCCGCCCCCAGCGCGGTCACGGCCTTTGACTGGTCAACCAATGGCGAGCAATTCCTCTACGCGCGCCACAGCCAGCCCAACAAATATGGCGGGCGGCAATGGGACCTCTACACCATAGATCCCAAAGCCGCGAAACCGAGCCTGTATCAAAATGTCAAAACCGCCATTGGCCTCGCGCGTACCACCTTCCCCGGCGAAACGCGTCTCAGCACAGGCTCGCGCGGCATTCACCCGACCTATTCGCCAGACGGAACGCAAATTGCGTTTGTCAAAAACGGCGGGGGCAGCACCAACCTCTGTATCCTCGACATCGCGGCAGACACCATACGCTACCTCACAACCTTTGACGATGGCTCACAAGTCGCCACCCCGCGCTGGTCGCCCGATGGATCGCAAATCGCATTCTCGCTCTACCGAATCGGCACCTCGCGGGACATCGCCACCATTCCCGCAACCGGTGGCGACTACACAGTGCGCGTCGCCTCACCCGAAACCGACCGCGACCCGTGCTGGACACCCGATGGGTCATCCCTCGTATTTGCCTCTGACCACGACGGCATCTTCAACCTGTATCGCGCCAATCTATCCAGCGGCGCAATAGACCGCCTCACCCGCGTGTACGGCGGCGCATTTCAACCCCATGTGCATCCAGATGGCGACCGCATCGCCTATGCCCACTACGGCAAAAACGCCTACGAAATTCGCGTTATTTCCCAGCCGCTAAATGAACCCGTATCGAGAAATATCTTTCGGGTCGAACCCTTCGCGTCCGCAACGCCCAAACCCGCAATAGCGAGCCGCCCATACAAAAATGAATTTGCAACCACCACCATACTTCCGCGTCTGGCAATCGACAGCGGCAAACTCAAACTCGGCGCCATAGCGGGATCCGACGATGTCTTGCGAAAACAAACCTTTTTCATCAGTGGCCTGCTCGCCCACGATCTGGACATGGATTTATACGCGCTTTACGAATACCGCAAAAAACGGCCCACCTTCTTTCTCGAAGCCTATCGTCTATCGCGCCACGTTGAAGAAGATGTCATCAGCCGCGACGAAGACTTCCGCATCTACAACCGCACCTTTGCGCTGACGGGCATCGAAATAGGGGGCAAATACACCATGAGGCGCGGCGGTATGATCGACGCCCGCCTCGTGTACAATCGCACGGGCGCGGTTCTGGATCAGGCGCGGTTCAATGGCCTCAATCGCGATATAGTAGCCGCCACAACCCTCAACGGATTTGACCTCGCCCTCACCTATCGCCTCGATGCCATAAGCCGCTCGCGCAACTCGGAAATCAACCCCCGATCTGGACGCCGTCTCGCGCTGCGTTACGATCGCTATTTCAACTGGTTCATCAGCGGCTTTGAGGAAAATACCTCGCTAATCGTCGAAACCTATGACCGCTATTTCTACAACCAACTCTCCCTCGACTGGAACGAATTTATCCCGGTTGCCCCCGGCCGCAGTGCGCTGAGTTTCCGCTTTTTTGGCGGCGTGATCGACCGCGAAGTTGACGACACCTTTGACTTCTTCCTCGGCGGCTTACCCGGCATGAAAGGATATACGTTTTACAGCCTGGAAGGCCGCCGCGCCCTGATGTGGCGGTCGGCTTATCGCTTTCCCCTCTGGTCGCGCATCGACCGACAAACCGGCCCGATCTACTCAGACCAGCTCTACGGCGCATTCTTTGCCGGAATCGCCCGCGCCTGGGATGGCACACCCGACGATGCGATACTCAAACGCGGCTGGAAACGCGAACTGGGCACGCAGTTGCGCTACGACGCCACCTCGTTTTATCTTTTTCCCACACGCGCCAGCATCGACGTGGCCTATGGATTCGACCATGTGCCTTTGCAACGGCCCGGCGATCCACTTGAACGAAGTGGCTTGAAGATTTATTTTACATTATTATTTGGATTTGTTACAGATGTTGGGAAAGGCAACTTTTAGCCAAAGGACTCCCCATGCGAAAATTCACACTCTGTACGCTTGTTTTCGCGCTGATGTGCGGGCAGGCCACCGCGGAAAAATCACCTAAAACGGCCTTCTTTCTCTCACTACTGGTACCGGGTCTGGGTGAATTATATGCCGGGGCCAAAATGCGCGCAGTCGGGTTTATGGGCGCAGAAGCCCTCACCTGGACCGCTTATGTATCATGGCGAGGCAGGGGCAATGACATTAAAGAAGAATTTCGAGCGTATGCCGATCGGCATTGGCGGGAAGCGCAGTACAGAGCCTGGCGAGAATGGAACAAAACTCAGCCCGATCCATATCACGAAACCCACGCCCTGCCCTCCAAAAGCGAAGACACACAACAGTATTACGAACTCATTGGCAAATACCATCAATTTGTCTATGGCTGGGACGATGTGACGGCTGACTTTTCCACCGATAACAAAAACGTGCCATCGTCACGCAGGCAGGACTATGAAACCCGTCGCAACGACAGCAACAAATACCTCAAACGCGCGTCTGTTGTCACAGGCCTGGCCGTACTCAACCACATTGCCAGTGCCATACACGCCTCGATCTATACGCGCACGCTGCAAAAACAGACCGGGCCGAGCTTGTGGATCGACATCACGCCGGTTGATAGCCATGGACGATCCATGGTCGAATTGAAAAAGAGATTTTAGCATCGTGAAAACATCATCTCAAATTCTAATCGTCTGCGCCTGTTTGCTCGCGCCGTCTGCCGCATTTGCACAAGAAGCGAAATCACCTAAAAAAGCCGCCTTTTTATCGGTTATTTTACCCGGTCTGGGCGAGCGGTATGCGGGCGGGCGAAAATCCGCGAAATTTTTCCACTTCACCGAAGGCATGTTCTGGACCGGACTATTGGCATTTAAAAAACTCAACACCACACGAGAGAACACCTTCCGCGCTTATGCCGCGGCACGCGCTGGCGCAACCGCTGTCAAAAAACCCAACTCCCATTACGACCGCCTGTCCAGTTATAACAGCATCTACGACTACAATGCCCGGTTGCAATACGTCGAGGGCCCATCGGCCACCCCACTGCCGGAAACACCCGAAAACTTTTGGGAGTGGGACACACCGTCTTCCCGCGAACACTTTCGAGAACTGCGAAGCAAAGCCACCTGGGCCCGCACACGCAGCTTTCTCTTTGTGGGCGCACTCATCTTCAACCGCTTTGCCAGCGCGTTAAACGCCGCCAACATCGCCGCCAAAACCCGCCCTATCGCAACAGTCTCCCCCAAGACCTCCGGAGACTTACAGGTGCGACTCTCAGTCCGATTTTAACAATGCCTTTGCCGACAATTCCCAAACGCTCTTTGCGTTACATCCCTATTTTTTTTATCTGCTGCATTGCGCTTTTTTGCATCACAGCCCACGCCCACCCCATCCCTCAAAGCGGAACCCACCTGATTCCACGTCAAACCATACCCTATCGTCCCGCAACCAAAATATCCTCCTCCACACCTTTTCGCGTTGGCGATACGCTCACGCTGCCGGCTTACAGTTTTCAACTCGTTGGCGGGGGGAAATACCACACCACAACAACCTGTCGCTATGTGGGTGACCACTGCTACATTTTTGTAGAAGACGACATGTGGAACACCCCGCGCGTAACTCAAACGGGCATTGAATCCCTTGCACACGCATTTGATAAATCCACAGCACGCCATCCCGACCGCGGCATTTACGAAACTGTCACCGACCTCTTTGGTGATCCTCCGGATGTCGATGCCGATCCCCGCATACTCATCCTGGTACTCGACGTGCTCGACAGTCCAATCACGGGCATCACATTTGTCGGTTATATCGATACCGACAACGAAGCCCCGCCCGTCTCGCGCGAAATCATTTATATCGACGCCCGCCCGCTCGACATTGACAGCAGCCTCGCACGCGCCACACTTGCCCACGAATTTCAGCACCTGATCCACTGGAAAGCCGACCACGACGAAGCCAAATGGCTCGACGAAGGGTGCTCGGAATACGCTGAACTCGCCTGTGGATACAAAGACACGACAGCAGCCGCGACCGAAAATTTTCTCTCGTTCGCGACCAATACAGACCTCACCCATTGGGAAGATCAGTTTTTTGATTTTGACCAGGCATATCTCTACATGACGTACTTCGCACAGCGCTATGGCAACGGCGCACTCCGCAAACTCGTCGCAGACCCGGACAGCAGCATAGCGAGCATCGACAATGTCCTTCAATCGCTCAACGCACCCGAACGCTTCGATCACCTCTTTGGGCAATGGGCCGCTGCCCTGTACCTCGACGGCGAGGGCGACCTCGGCTATCGCGCCATTGACCTGCACCCGGCAAAGCGCGAAGCCCTCACCGTCCCGACCAATAACCTCACGCGACGCGCCACGCGCTGGGGCATAGACTATCTCGATCTGGGCGAAACACCCGGTCTCGCCTTCACCATTCAATCCACAGGTGACAACGACCTCCTCGTCACACTCATCGCCGAAGGGAATCAACCCTTCGCCGCACCGATCCCCATTTCAGCCTCACAGAGCAAACGCATTCACACATCCGGCACTATTGCCAGAAGCCTCGCCATCACCTCCACATCTGGCACAACACTCGGTTACACCCTCTCCGTATCTGAACTCGCGTCCGGTCCCGCAGCCTCAGACTTTGACGGCGACGGTGAAATCGGCTTCTCGGACTTCCTCGCCTTTACCTCTGTCTTTGGCAAAACCGCAGGCGACGTTGGCTTCGATCCCACCTTTGACCTCGACGGTGACCTGCGCGTTACCTTCCCGGACTTCCTCATCTTTGTCCAGAACTTCGGCGCAGACTTTTAACATAAAAAAACGAAAGGGACTCCCATGCCAATCACGACCCTTATTCACTCAGGTAAAATTATCGACGGCACCGGCAACCCCTATTTCTACGGCGATGTCGCTCTTGAAAATGGCAAAATATCCGCCATCGAACCGCCAGGGTCCATCCCCCGCGACGGCATAGACGAAATCGTCGATGCATCCGGTCACATCGTCTGTCCCGGCTTCATCGACATACAGAGTCACTCCATCGTCCCCCTCATGCGCGATGGCCGATGCCTCTCCAAAATCACCCAGGGCATCACAACCGAAATCATGGGCGAAGCGTGGACCCCCGCACCTGTCGGTGGCTCCAACACCCTCTCGCGATCTCTACCCAAAAACTGGCGGGAACGCGCGCGGAACTGGCATCGCTTCGGCAACTGGCTCGACGCCATGATCGAAGCTGGCGTCTCGCCCAACGTCGGCTCCTTCCTCGGCGCGGGCACCCTGCGCGCGCACGCAATGGGCATGCGGATGGGCGAGCCAACTCCCGATGAAATGAAA
The DNA here is from genome assembly GCA_026706845.1 of Gemmatimonadota bacterium. Classification (NCBI taxonomy): domain Bacteria; kingdom Pseudomonadati; phylum Gemmatimonadota; species Gemmatimonadota bacterium. The sequence continues at coordinate 11,020 of JAPOXY010000189.1, read as the reverse complement.
ACCATGCACCGCGTCATGGCCGAATCCATGGAAGACGGCGCCTTCGGTCCCTCCTATGCCCTCATCTATCCCCCGGACACATATACCAACACGGATGAAATCGTCGAAATCTGCAAGACAGCGGCGAGATCCGGCGGCATCTACATCACCCACATCCGGTCCGAAGCCGACAAACTTCTCGAAGCCCTGGACGAAGCCATTGAAATCGGACAGCGCGCCAACATCCCGGTCGAAGTCTATCACCTCAAAGCCGTCGCCGAGCGCAACTATCCCAAGATGCACCAGGTCATTGCGCGCGTAAACCAGGTACGCGCCGAGGGCCTCGACATCACCGCCGATATGTATCCCTATACCGCCACTGTCCTGCCCACCTGGGTGGCCGCAGACGGCAAATTCTTCGACAACCTGCGCGACCCCGACATCCGCGCGAAAATCGTCTCCGAAGTCAGAAACCGCCACGGCGAAATTCCCCGTCGCCCCGAACACATCGCCCCGGTCGCATTCAAAAAACCCGAAAACCAGCAATACATCGGCAAGCGCCTCTCTGAAATTGCCGAGATGCGCGGCCAGGACTGGATAGAAGCCACCATCGACCTCCTGCTATCGGAAAACCAGCGCATCTTCACCATCTACCACACCATGTCCGAAGACAACGTCCGTCTTCAACTCCAACTCCCCTGGATCAAAGTCTCCACCGACGCAGGCGGCGTCGATCCAGAATGGGCAGCTACTGAAGGACCGCTCCATCCCCGGTCGTACGGCACCTATCCCCGCGTCCTGGGCCACTATGTCCGCGACGAAAAGCTCATGCCCCTCGAAGAAGCCATCCGCAAAATGACCTCCTCGGTCGCCAATCGCCTCTCACTGTGGGACCGCGGGCGACTCCAGCCCCACTGCTGGGCCGACATCGTCGTCTTTGATCCCAACACCGTCGCCGACCGCTCGACATTCGACGACTCTCACCAACTCTCTATCGGCATCCGCGACGTCTTCGTCAATGGCATCCGCGTCCTCAAAAATGGCGAACATACGGGTGCGACCCCTGGGATGTTTGTCAAAGGTCCGGGTGCGTAAGCAGGATCATAGCTCACTTAAACCCTTGAGAGAAGACTAATGCCCGAAAATAAAAATACAGATCTGTTACAGCGCAATTTCATCGACATGCTAAAGGCAACAGGTAGTTTGAAGAATAAGGCAATAGAACATGCCCTCCAAGCGACACCGAGACATCTGTTTGTCGATCGAATCCATGCATTGGGAAAGCGGAAAGGCTTAATTGAGGTCGATCCGAAATGCCCCACTTCGAGCCAATTAGAGAGAATTTATTCCGACGAAGCTTTGCTCAGCCACCTCAACCCTCCAAGCTCGACATCGCAACCTTCTCTCGTCGTTCACATGCTGGATGTTCTATCCGTTCGCGCGGGACATCGCGTATTTGAAATTGGCGCAGGCACCGGATGGAATGCCGCTCTATTGGCACATCTCACAGGACCTGACGGACGTGTTGTGACAATGGATATCCAACCCGATGTTACGCGCAGGGCACGCCGTCACTTGAAGCGACAGGGCACAAAAAATGTTCGTGTAATAACGGGTGATGCATCCAAAGGCTATGCGAAAGAAGCGCCTTTTGATCGGCTGATCACCACGGTCACGTGCCCAACCCTGTTCCCCGCCTGGTGGGAGCAACTATCGCCCAAAGGCGTAATGGTATTGACGTTGAACGACTTCCCGGGTGAGAGCCAGTGCCTCATGTTGCAATTACAAAAGCGAAAAGATCATCTCAGTGGGAAAGTAATATCTCTTCCTGGATTTATGCTATTCACAGGCAGACACGGAATGACTCCTCAGTGGGATCAGGCTCGGAAATTAGTCGAGAAATTTGCCGGAAAACGGCCAGCCGCCAAAGAGCGCGCTTCCTGGGCGGATATACAAGACGGAAGGAATAGTTGGACTTTACGGAGAGACCTGGCGTTCTTTGCTCAACTTCAGGGATTAACCGTAATACCTATGCAGAATGCTTTCGTATTCACCAAACATAATAGATCGAATATCTGTATCATACACGAAAATCACATAACCGCATACGGAGGGAGGGAGTGTTTCGACAAACTCAAAGAAGCGCAAACAAAATGGCTTCATTCAGGTTCACCATCCCGCCAGGACTACTGCGTAGAAGTATGGCCGAGTACTGTCCATCGAAAAAATAGCTGGGAGCTACGCCACGAAGACGTAACCTTTATTTTTAGCCTGAAATAATACGGACGCAGACAGACCACTATATGATCGCACCGCGTTTGCGAAGCATATCGTCCACCTCGTCATCGCCCGTTGTTTTGCCACCAAAGTTGAACTCCGATCCCGCATTGAGCAGCAACTCGATCACCCCCGCATAATCGGCACCTATCACGGGATGATTTGCCAGAAAATACATCGTTGAACCAAGCGCTGTACCACCATAGTCATTTTTCAACTCAACAGACGCCCCGCAATCCAGAAGCATCTCGACCGTATCTCTTCGACCGCGTTGTGATGCCAGCATCAACCCCGTATTATTCGCCCCGCCCCTTGCATCTATATCCACCCCGCGTTTGAGAAGACATTCCGCCACCTCAGTGTGTCCATACTTGCAAGCAGACCAGAATGCCTCTTCCAATTCCCTGCTGGACACACCTCCCTCATCGATAAATTTCTCAACCAGTACAAGATCTCCCAAACCAGCGGCGACTTCGACATTCATAATCTTTGCACCGCATTCAAGAAGAGCCTGAACCGACTCGGGATATTCAGAACTGAGCGCGAGCCTTAGTGGTTCACCATCTCCCTTTAACCCATCTACCCTCGCTCCCGCATTGACGAACACGCTCACAAGCTCAGCAGCGACACCCGCTTTGTGTGGGTGGAAACTGGTCACCAACGAAACAAGAGGTGTGGTCCCCGATCCCCCATCCAGAAATGTAGCATCTATTTCTGCACCGGCATCAATGAGTACATTTGCGACATCGACCGCATTAGCCGGTGTACTCTGCCGTTCATCTTCCACGCCATTTGCCGCCACATAGTGGATCAACATCGCCCTATGCGCTCTGGAGGACCGCATGCGAATCAGGTCAGGCTCTCTCCGGAGCAGCAATTCAAGCGTCTCCGTATCACCTGAAATCACTGCATCAACAGCTTCTTCAAATTCCTCAGTCATCTTTCACACCCCCTCGTCCCTCACCACTTCCCCATCGAGCAAATGCACAATACGTTTGCTATAGCCCGCCCACTTTTCCGAATGCGTCACCTGCACAATCGTTGTCCCTTCACCGTGCAATTTAGTGAACAAATCCATCACATGTTCGCCCTGCGTCGAATTTAAATTCCCCGTGGGTTCATCAGCCAGAATCACACGCGGTTTGATCACCACGGCACGCGCAACACCCACGCGCTGTTGTTCGCCGCCGGACAATTGATGTGGAAACAAATCCTTCTTCTCCACCAGATCAAACTCATCCAGCATCGCATTCACCATCTCCTCGCGTTCATCGCTCTTCACCTTCTTGTACAACAAAGGCGTCTCAATATTTCCGTACACAGTCAGCTCATCAATCAAATGATAGCTCTGAAACACAAAGCCGATATTGTTCTTGTGACAATCCGACCGCTCGCGCTCGCGCATCTTATGCACGGCATCGCCGTCAAACAAATACTCCCCTCTATTCGCCGAATCCAGCATCCCCATAATATGCAACAACGTGGATTTGCCCGAACCGGAAGGTCCCATAATAGATACAAACTCCCCGGACGCAACCTCCAGATCAATCCCCTGCAACACAACCGTCCGAATAAAACGCGACGAATACCACTTTTGAATACCCGACATCTGAATCATCTCGAACCTCCTCTATAAACTAATTTTGAACGACGGATCAAATTGTAACCCCCATCCTATGCAATATCCGTGCCAAAATATTTATCTCATTATTTATCAACGTGTTATAAAAAATCGGCAAATTCCATAACACCACAAGTGTCCGGAAATGATACACAGGTGTCCGAAAATGAACACTTAAAACCAACTATACCTTCACCTTCAGCGCACCCGGAACAACCTCAATCTTTGCGGGAACCTCACACATCGGTTCCCCATCCGCAAAAATCCACAGGGGATCATCTGACTCAATCTGCAAAGTTCTGGTCTGCACAACGCGCACAGCAGAATGACCAACATGAGCGCCGGAATACGCGCGCAAAAACATCCGCAAAACCGTCCAGCGCGAAACATCTGCCACAATGCACACATCCAGCGCCCCATCGTCAACAATGGCATCAGGTGCAATTTTGATCCCGCTCCCATAAAAAGGCGCGTTCGCCGTTGCCGCCAGCAAAATACGCCCTTCAAAAACGCCAAAATCTCCTCGCAGACGCACAAAAGGAGATCGATATCCAGATAGTGTTCGCAAAACCGCCAGACAATAGGACGCTGTCCCACCCAATCTCGAAGGTCGAGACCGCGCCCTTTGCGCCACCGCCGTATCGAAACCCAAACTCGCAACAGTCACAAAAAAACGGTCACCCACTTTCCCCAGATCAATCGCGCGATCCACCCCATGCACCAGCGTATTGACCACATCCTCCACATCACTGGACAACCCCAACGCCCGCGCCAAATCATTCCCGCGACCACACGGCACAACCCCCAAAATCGCATCTGAATTTGCGAGACCATTGACCACCTCATGCACTGTCCCATCCCCCCCACATGCAGCAACCTGTCGCACGCCTCGCGCCAATGCTTCCCGCGCTAACCGCTCGCAATCGCCCGGTGCTCCCGACATCATCAAATCTACATATACACCGCGCTCGTGCAACAAATCCGCAACCCGCTCACCTGTACGCCTTGCACGGCCACGTCCCGAAACGGGATTCGCAATAATTGTCCAGTGATTTGACATCAGATTAAAAAGAAAACTCATCTCATGATGAGATGAGTGAAAGATAAGTTAAGAATCGAACTTCTGGAGCAACTACCCCGGTAACTTCCCCGGTAATTTGAACTCAAGCGTCGTGTCTTCGCCTTCTTGAATAAGAATTTCAAGGTCAGAAGACGTCACATTCTCTCTGTTAAATCCCGAACCTCTGCTTCAATCTTTGAATCCGATTAAAAGATTCGCAAATGCGGTCTTCCTCGATAACGCCATCTGCTACCGCCTGCACAATGGCATTTTTTACCTCATACACCTGCTCAATATTGTATTCCCCAATCTGGTTGGCGAGCAAAATCATATCAACACCTGCTTTTATCGCTTCAACAACCGCTTCCGTCAAACCATACGCCTCGACAATCGCCCCCATCTGCATATCATCGGAAATAACGACCCCATCAAAACCCATCTCATATCTGAGGAGCCTCGTCATAATATCATACGACAAAGTTGCCGGCCTCCCGCTCTTGTCGAGCTTCCGATTGACAATATGCGCGGTAAGAATCGGATCGCCATAGCCTTTCTGGATAAATTTTTGATACGGCAAAAGCTCTTTCGCACGTCGGTATGTCTGTGTGACATCGGCAACACCCAGATGTGTATCACCCGCCGCGCTTCCGTGTCCGGGAAAGTGTTTTAGCGTCGGTATCACCTGCTGTTCTCGATGCGCCTTAATAAAAACATTGGCATGTGCCACCACAGCCCTCGGCACATCACTAAAAGACCGTTCTATCGCGCCAACAGCCGGGCTTTTGGGATCTATATTCACATCGACAACAGGAGCAAAATTCCAATTAATCCCCATCTCTTTCAATTCGCACGCAAGAGCATCTGCTACCTTTTTCGTCTTACCGAGGGACTGTCCACCGAGTATTTGGGCAGAAGGCACAGAAACCGAAAAACCATATTTCTTTTTTAACCGGTTGACATATCCACCCTCTACGTCAACCGCAATAAAATAAGGCGCTATATCCTGGAGCGCTGAGGTCAAAGCACGAAGTTGCCGCGGTGACGTAATATTCCGCACCACCTCACCTTTACTCGGCAGATCATAATCAAAAAGCACCACCCCACCGGGTCGAATATCCCGCAATAGCGCAACAATATCCCCATATAGAACATCACCGCGAAAACCGATCATCAGCATCTGTCCCACGGCTTCTTCTATGGAAGTTCCAGGATCATCGGGCGTCACGCCATATCTCCCAAACCCTGCCCCTTCATCTTCCTCCTCACCAGCCACTCGACAATCTTGGGATGAATCAATTGCAGATAGGGCAATGCGCGGTGGTGCCAGGGAAGCACCAATTCGCGCTTCTGTTTTCGCATAGCTTTCAAAATTGCCCTACAACAAGATCTAAGAGAAAGCGCCTCTTTATTGTGCCGCTGTGAGGAATCGCCCAGTGCTTCACCATCCTTCCCAAAAGCGTGCCGTCTCAAATTCGTTCCCTGAAGCCAATGCGGCAAAACCGTCAAAACATGCACATCTCCAACTTCCAGACGCAGGGCGTTTAAAAAACCCAGCACCGCGTGCTTTGACGCGCCATATCCCGTGTGCAGAGGCACGCCAAATTTGCCCTGCAAAGATGCAATCGCCACGATCATACCCTTTGAAATTTTCAAATGTGGCAATGCCGCATGCACGCAATAAACCAGACCGAGGTAATTGGTCTCCATCAGCTTGCGAAACACCTCCAAATCTTCCACCTCGTCAAACCGCGCCCACATACTGATCCCGGCATTGGCAATCAAATAATCTATGCGGCCAAATTCTGCAATCGTCGCCTCAATCAACTGCTCACAATCTTCGAGCCGTGTCACATCCCCCACCACCGTCACCACCTGTGCCCCCAAATCCCGACACTGCTCAGCCATCTCGCCCAGCTTGTCCTCTCGCCGAGCAAACAACGCCAGATGTGCGCCCTGCTTCGCCAGTTCCAGAGCCAACGCAGCCCCAAGCCCCGAAGACGCGCCTGTAATGATCACAACTTTATTGCGAAACATTTCGCCGCTCAAAATCAATCGGTCCTTTCCAATTTCAATCCGCAAACGCCCCATTGCCAATGGCAAAAATATTATTTGGATCCATCGCCTTCTTCATCTGCCGCAACACTGCAATGCTATTTTCGCTTTGAATCTGCGGCAAAAAGCCACTGCGGAGCTTGCCCACGCCGTGATGGTGCGACAAAGACCCCCCGTGGTCTAAAATCTCCTGCCGCAGCCGGCGTTCAATCGCGTGATAAACGCCAACCGAATCCTCGAGCCCCTGCGCGCAAAAACCCATTGTAAAATAAATGCACACGCCCGTGTGATAGGTCTGCGTCACGCGATAAGCCAGAAAGGGCTTGCCCGGCACACTGTATTCTTCACACAAAACAAATAGCTTCTTTTCCACCGCACCTATAACGTCGTGAATATTAGTCCACGGCACAGAAGTCTCAAATGTCTCGCCCAAAATGTGAAACTGAGTGAAAAAATCGCGAATATACGCAATGCCAAACGTCAACATATACCCCCGCTCGCCCCTGTGCGCCCCGCCCGAAATACCACCGTATTTCTTCGCCAAACGAAAAATCGTCTTTGCCTGCTGCCGGACCTCGTCTTTTGTGCCCTCCATCACAATCGTACACGCCACCAACTGCTCTGGATCAAATCCCTTGACCTTAACCAAAAAAAATTGCTGAATATCCTGCTGGAGCTTCTTGAATCCTTTTACCTCGGGCTTCAGCGCCTGCCCAAGCTGTAATTCCGTATTGTTCACCAGCCGAATACTCGCCGGAACTTGCCCTGTCTGCCGAAGTGCCTTTAAGTAAGCCACACCCCGTTCAAATGACGGAAACACCAGCGAGCCAAACGCCTGTGCTTCGGGCTGTTTGTGGATCTTTATCGTCGCCCGGGTAATAATCCCCAAATTGCCCTCGCTACCAAACAAAAACGACCTGGGCTGCACACCTGTCGAATTGCGCGGCGTCGCATGGTGTGTCTCCACTTCCCCCGTCGGCGTCACCAGCGTGGCCTCTATCACAATATCCTCAATATTGCCATACCGGTTCTTTTTCATACCACTGGCATTGGTCGCAATCCATCCCCCCAGGGTTGAAAACTCCAGACTATCGGGATCGTGTCCCGACGTGTATCCCAATTCATTTAGCGCAATCTCCAATTGCTTACCCGAAATACCCGCTTGCACACACGCCTGAAAATTCTCTTCATCCACCTGCACAATGCGATTCATGCGACGCATATCCACCGACGCGACCATCCGCGTCTCTGAAATAGGAACAGCGAGCGCACCGCTCACATTCGTCCCACCGCCATAGGGCACCAGCACCACATTGTGTTCATTTGCAAGCTGAATAACAGCCTGAATATCCGCGTCTTCCTCTGGAAACAACACCACATCCACCAGGCGTTCGGGCGGCCGATGGTACAAAATTTGATACACCTCATCCACACTCAACTGCCCGTGGCTATGCACCAGACGCTCTATATCCTCCTGAGAAATGCCATCTTCGTTGAGCGCCTCGCGCACCGCCCGCAAAAATTCATCATTTGCCACAGGCGCGGGCAAATCGCGATGCTCGACCTCTTGCCCCATATCTTCGGGCCGGACCGGCACATCGAGCACCCCTTCGACAAAAGGCAAAAAATACGGCATCCGATAGCCACACAACGGATACCGCGTTCCCGTCACATGCACGGTCCTGTCATCGTCAAACTCAAACCGCGTATCCTTATACCCCCACTTGTGAGCAAACCGCTCGCCTTCTTCCCCCTGAAAAAAACGGTCTTTACTGGCAAAAGCGCGACGCCCTCGAACGAGCAAAAATACGATCACCAGTAAAATTGCAACTATCATCAGTTCATTCATATCGTACCTCAAACATTTCACGATCCTTCCGGATTCAACAACGTCGCAATATGCACCGCTTGAAACAGCGCGGCAGCCTCGGACTGAATCCGCAACGACCGCCTCTTGGGCAACAGAGTGGTCTCCCCCAGCATGGGCGGAGAAACCCACACATCGACCTGCCCTGGATTGATATTGATATTGCCCTTTGGACACTTGGGCCACAGCGCGTGAAGCCCGCGGTACGCAATCGGCACAATCACCACATCCTGGGGCAATTGTGCAAACACCCCGTGTTGAAGCGGAAATTGCTGGATCGCAAAAGCTGCGGTCGTCGCCATGGGATAAATAACGCCTGGTCGCTCTGTCAATGCCTGTGCCACGCGCTGTGTCGTATGGCCCGCGGCATGGGATCGCTCGAGCATCACATAGCCATCGACATTTTCCAGAATCTGATCAAAGACCTCAGACGTCATCCCAAACTGCGTAATCTGTTTCGACCCAATTTTGATACCCGAACGCGCCAGCCCCGTGCGCGCCAAAATTACACACGGTTCGGGTCTTTCCCATCCCATAGCATTCAAAAATTCTCGAGACTGCAAAACCCTGTACAAAACGGGATGGTCAAACAGACTCTGATGCGTTGGCAAAAAAATAAGACGCCGATCTTCTGCATCGGCTCCCAAATCTCTTACAATAGCTTCAAAATGGGGATCAATATAAATATCAACGCGAATATCAAAAATATCCAGCGTGCGCCGTCCCCAATCGAGCCAGGTGCGCCATCCAGCTTCGCGGCGACGGATGGGATCGGCTTCTCTTTCCAACAATTTCTTTTTTTTTCGCCCCACCTTGAGCGAAGTTCCCATCCACCTCACAAAACGCATTCCTCTCTGCAATTTCGAAAATTGCCCCCGACACCCGACATTGGGATATTCCAAAAATCGCCCTTGCGCCGTATCTGCGAGCAAAGCGGGAATCTCTACACGCGAGTCTTTTTGCCCAACGCGATCGATTTGCGCGTTCACATCGCATATCAGCTTAATCGACAAATCAATCATATCCCGCGTCAAATAACTATATTCCTGCCCATACCAGTACAGCCGGGGACGCAGCCTGGTGGGATCTTCCTGATGTGCGTGCAAAAATTCAATCAACAGCGCCTTGATGTGCAACACATCATCATCTATCCCGGCCAGATCCACATCGTCGCGCAACTGCGCCAAAGCCACCTCCGCATCCACAATAACCTTCCACACCGACACGCCAAACCAGCCAAAATTCGTCAAATAATTATACCGCGTTGAGAGCAACCCCCCCGCGGCGATCAAATTGAGCGTGCGCTGTGCCACATCTTGCAACAAATCGCGCAAAGTGCCCTCAATCTGCTCGCCATCTCGTTCACAACTGTACTCCTCGCCCCAGTGCGCATCCTCATCCGCCTCCACAGTGTCAAGCGCCTCTGCAACGGCGCGGGCATGCGACATCGGCACCTGTGTAATATGCACCTGAGCCAATGCCTCTTCCACGGCTTCGGGCGCGTGCAACTCCGCCCGTGCCAGAGCCTTCAAATAAAGAGATTGATACAACTTCAAAAAATCTTTCGCATCTCCGCGACCTCGCTCGACAAATTGCCGCCTGAGTTGCAAATAAATTCGGCTCCCCGTGTGATATTGCGGAAGCAACTCCGCAAAAGGACGATACGCCTCTTCCAAACGCTCATCGCGAACCTCGGGCAGACCCTGAAAAATCGCATCCACAAGTTGCGCGCGAAATTGCAGTGCCTCCATATCCACCGCCCCGCTCTGACTTTTGGGCCAGACAAGCGCATCTGGATCAAGATCGTCAAAATAGCCATCGTGACGCACGGCTTCGAGCATAAGCTGAACCGATTGGTCATAAATAGCCAACATCTGCTCCAGATCGTCGAGCAGTGATTCGTGCAATGGACGAGTATCCGATCTATCGCGTGAGGTCATGAGAGATCCTAAACACCGGTCTTTAGCACATGGCGTTGCAAGCCGGGAATGTGAACCTCTTTTACATAAGAGGGCCAATCTATGCGCGAAACATCACAATTAAAAATTTCTCTATCTTCTGCATCCATGCTGTCAAACAACTGATTCATATTGTCATCTTGAAATACGCAATCCAGAGAAATATAAGAACCGTAAATATCGGTAAGCGACAGCGTATTTTCCAA
>JAPOXY010000188.1 GCA_026706845.1 Gemmatimonadota bacterium | reverse complement strand
ATATGTAGCAGAAGATAGGAATACGGGAACTCATGTGTTATGGTTGAAGGATCATAATGGTGTATTTATAGGTAATGCAGGTTCGTATGTTAGAGGAGATGAATGGCCTACGTTGGCTGAGGCGAAAGAGAAAGCGTTGAGATCAGCAAGCGCGTTTTTGTTGCATTTGTTCTGGATGCAATCATTGAAGACAGATAGGTTAGAGCAAGGAGTTGAGTATGGTTTTCTTGCTATGCAGTTTGATGAACCTGAAATGGATGATTTCTTTTTAAAACATATCAAAGAACCTATTCCGAGAGAATTGGGATATGAAGTTATAGATTTACGTGATAATTCTAGGGCAGGCGTTATTGATAACATTATGAAGGATACAATTGAGGGGGCTAAGTTCGTGATTGCTGATCTTACTCATGATAATAGTGGAGCGTACTTGGAGAGTGGGATCGCAATAGGTAAGGATATACCAGTAATATATATTTGCGAAAGAGAAAAATTTAAGAGAAAAAAGACGCATTTTGATACAAGCCATCGTACGACTGTTCTATGGTCAATGGATGAACCAAAACAATTTGAGAAGGAGTTAGTAGATACGATACGGCGTTCACTGAAATCTAATAATTGACGCTAAGGTTTTTCCTCGGCCAATTTGTATATAATTCCCATAATTTAACTGCTCGTTCTATTTTTTCTGATTTGAATGGTTATATTCGGAATCAGAAGGATTTGCTTAAAGTTGCCCTTTCAAATTTGGCGAATAAATAGTGAACTGTTTTCCGGCACTATTGAATATAATCCCCCAAAAAAGAGTGGGCTGGCTTCGACACAATCAAGCCTATTAACGTCATCATTGGACATAATAACTCTGGAAAATCGCACCTTCTGGATTTGGTTGAAGCATTATGCGACGACACACTACTCTGGGCGCATCGTGGGAAGAAGGTGACACCCCTATGAATTACGCACCAAGTCTCGACAGCATCAAAGATCGACTGAGTCGCGCCCTACGGCAATTTGTGGCCCTCCCGGGAATCGACGAACAAGTTATTGGCGTTCCGCTGAGCAGTAGGCAACTCGAAAGAGTGGTCAAGAACATAATCGAGAATGAGTGGTTGGCGGCCATGCCAGCTTTCCAAGATGTGCAGAACTGGATTGAAGTTCACTGGGATATCGAACGCCAAACGCAGCCGCCAGCGGGCACCATTTCTACAGGGGATGAGTGGGGAAACCAGGGTGAAATCCAGCTCAATGCTCTGACCGCCACTTGCAAACTGATCCTGGCCGCTAGAGATCACGGCGTCGAAACCGTGGCAAAGCACGCCATGAAATTCGCGGCCCACGGCATGATTGAGGTCAGCAGCTTCTATATGGTGAAAGGGGCATCTATTTCGAGCGCAAAACCGCTGGACGACTACTGCACTCTTCTCCCATACCAAGACGCTTTGCAGATAGTGGATACAGAATCCTCAATTCGGAGTTCGTCGGAGGATCTACTTTGGCCGACAGAGAACACTGGCAACATGTGTGCCCTCGAAGTCAGGAGATTCGAGCGCAGAGGTCTCAAGGCAAACGAATTCGAACGGTATGTGGGTCCTCTGCTGCGGTGTGGGGTCGAAACGATGCAACTCATCCTCGGCCTGGTATGGGGAAAGGGACTTCACATATTTGGGCACTGGCATGGTGTCCGAATGCCTGTCGCCGCGACACTCCCGTACTTTCACATAGGCTCATCGGGAGGCTGGGGTAGCTCGCAGGTCCTCCTTCCGCTGCTGAACTTTCAACGTGTCTCGACAAATCGCCCTTTCAACGAGGCGGAGGCTATAGAGCTGATCGGCAAGTATGCCGTCCTGCCAGATCAAACACGGAGCGTGCTGAACCTGGCACTACGGCGCCTGGGAGAAAGTACCGAAAGAATAAAATATGAGGACAAGGTGATTGATGTGTGCATTGCCTTGGAAGCGTTGTTCACAGAGAAGGGAGAGTATCGGCATCAGATAGACATCATCCCAAGAAGAGGCTCTTGGCACTTCGCGGATTCGCGCGCAGAGAGAGATAAGGTAAGAGCCATGCTCAAGGCGTTCTACAAACACCGCTCGGAAATCGTACATGCCAACCCCACGCTCAATCTAACACCGAAACAGGAGCATCAACGCCGCGAGCAGTTCGCCACCCTGCTCGCAGAGGCCGAGAATGTCGTCCGGGCAAGTCTCAAGACCATGATCTCCGAAGGGAGACCGCAGAACTGGGAGGCCAGCAAGAACCCTGCGTTGATTCTGCACGACCCACCTCGTGCAGAGACGGATATCCCTTCCGTGAAGTCCGATTCCTTGAGCTGGTCGCTGGAGGAACAAAAAGAAATCGACCAGGCCCTGGAGGCCGTGTGGAAACCAGAGGTCGACAACGCTCCTTCACCACCGCCCGATGCGGTGTCAGCCGCTCATCAGGGTATTGATGCCGATGCAATCGAACGGTGTCGGCAACAGGGAATCCTCTATGTCATCAGCGTCCCCATCCGGCTCTACTTGGCTCACCCCAAATGGCCCAAGCAGGAAGGTGATCCAGTTGACGAGCGCACGAAATATTACTGCGAGAAGGACGTGGAGAGACATCTACTTAGATGGCAGAAGGCGGCGTCTAAAAAGAAGATATATCAGTTCGAACTGCCGCTCGAAGATCCCACTATGTATCTCCCCAAAACCTTCGATATGTGGCGCAAGATTCTGCAACAGGGAGAACAGCCATGACCAGTAAGGTACCCAGCAGGCAAGAGATTTTTCGACTACTCTACGCTCAAAATGACAGGCGCATTATAAATGATAGGCGCATTATATTGTACCTACGCGTAACGTCACTGGCTAAATACGCCTTGGGAGGTAAGAGGTGTTCATAGAACATGAGCAAATCGTACTCACTGCCGATGTAGTCGGCGATGAAGGGGAAGAACTGAAATTGGGTGACGTAGGTACCATCATCCACATCCACCCGAAAGAAGAAGATCTTGTAGTGGAGTTCTTGTCCCTCGATGGCGACACAGTGGCTATCGCAACAGTGTTGCCATCACAAGCGCGTCCTGTGACCAACGCGGATCTCACACACGCCAGAACGGTTCCGGCTGCCGTCTGACCGACCACCCTTTTATCAATTTCGGGGGCGTAATAGGAGCGCAATAGGGGCGCAATACAAAAAATCCCCTGCTCTATGTGGTAAGAGCAGGGGATCGGAATCAATCGACGAAACAAATCTCTAAACCGCCATCGCCTCTTCTTTCAGATGCGTCAGCCCTTCAAACTCGCGCCAGATATCGACCATAGCATCCGTGCTATTTTCTCTCGAGTTGACGTGTCGGGGTCTGAAAATCACGGCATACCGGATATCGGGCGAATGATTTGGACCCGCATTGTGATACATCTGGTGATGGCAGATCACGGCATCGCCCGCTTCGCCCATAAATTGAATCGGTCCATGCGGCAAATCGATATCGGGGATCCGGCGATTGGCCTTTGCCGTCTCCACGTAATTGGGATCCTTTTGAAACGCCGCCTCATAAGCGCGATGAGACCCGGGCCAAAAACAGAAATTGCCCATAAATGATCGCGGAACATCGTGAACCAGAATCACAACCAGCAGCGTCATACCGCGACTCAGCAACCCATCCTTCAGCTTCCCACCCAAATCCAGATGCCCACCCCTCAGCGGACGCTCCTCTGCATCGGGAAAATTGAGCTTCACATTGCCTCCCTGCGGCGGAATCAACTGCCCCTCTCCCACAACTGACTCGCACAGCCCCCAAAGCGGCGACTTATTAAACAAATCTGTAATCACCGGCTCATTGCTCAACCCCGGATTTCGTCCCTGTTGCATCACTCGATAACGCATATGCCGATTAATAGCCCTGCGCGCCTGATCGGCCATCAACTTTGGCACGGCACCTCGCACAAGCACATATCCTTCTTCAAAAAACTGCTGCTTTTGAGCTTTGGTCATCTGCATGGGAATCTCCTTTCAGTTATCAATCATAATCCAGCACAACCTTAATCGCCTCGTCGCGATGATCGATAAACAATTCAAAACCCTTTTGCACCTCTGTAAACGGCAAATGGTGTGTGATAATCGGCGAGACATCAATGCGTCCCTGTGCGATCATATCCATAGCCAGGGGATAATCGTTCAGCGAATCTGGCCCCACAGAGCCGATCAGCGTCACATTCTTACTGAAAAAAGCGCGATAATTAAACGCATACACATCGTCATCGGGCACGCCAAACGCCAAGACCGTACCCAGACGTTTAGTCAAATTCAGACACAAATTGACCGTATCCTGATTATGCCCCACAATCTCCACCGTCAGGTCGGCCATGCGCCCATCCGTAATATCTCTCACAACAGCCACCACATCTTCCCTATCGGGATTCACCACATGGGTCGCCCGCATCTTTTTCGCCGCCTCAAGACGAAAATCGACCGTATCCACCGCAACAACGGTCTTCGCCCCCAAATTGCTCAGCAAGTGCGTCATCAACAAACCCATTGGACCCTGCCCCACTACCACAGCATCCTGATTGAGAATATTACCCAACTTGCGACACTCTCAAATAACAGTCCCCAGCGGCTGAGACATCAACAATTCATCAAGCGGTTCATAATCCGCGAGATGAACCCCCACTCTTTCGCTCGAAATATAATATTCAGCCAATCCACCAATACCCGCCGTGGGCCGCGCCTGCACAAAATCCCCGGGTTGAAACCGATCCGACGACGACGCAACCACCGTTCCAATACACTCGTGAATCGAAGTCCCGATATTCATCGGATACACCGCGTCCGGCCGTTTCAATGCAAACTTTGGCGAATCCGACCCACAAATCGCGGTCATATGCGCCTTAACCTTTATCGATCCTCCTGGAAAATCCTCAATATTCGGCTCATCGGCCTCAAACATCTCAATCTGCCGATGAGCGACAACGTGTGCTGCTTTCACCAATGCCTCCTTTAAAACTGTCAGACAAACGGGCGGGCACAGGAGCCTGCCCCGTAGTGCTTTTATACGGGGGCACCGCCCCTACATTGATTGTTATCGCCTATCCATCCCGTCAATCCGCCGCCTCAATCCGCGAAGTCTCCAACTCACTGCGCTTTCCCAACCATATAAACACACCGCCAACGCCCAGCACAAAACCGCCCACAAACAGAATCCCCAGACGTCCGATCAGAGGATTGGGCAACAAAACGAGCGTACAAATAACCCCACCAATAACCGCAGCAAAACTACCGATAATTTTGAGCTGGCGCAAATCATTTGGCACACCGATCTCTTTCTCAAAATCAACCGGTGTCAGCATGCGATCAAAAAAGTCCTGAGCCTGCCTCTTGTAAACTTCCGGCGTGCGATTCCAGAACGGCATCGTCAACAAATAAACCACTATCCCCACGGCGAGATTGGTAAACACCTTCTGCTGAAATGACCAAGTCTCGCCAAAGAGTTCCGCGCTGAAAAATCCGAATGCCGATGGGATCAACGTCACACACACCGTCACAATCGCCGCCCAACTCGGCGACGTGCGAATAAACAGCCCCATCAAAGCAGGCACAGCCATCGGCAACGCCAACAACGCGCCGATATTCAACATATGTTCAAACACCCCTCTGCCCTCAGTATTTGCAAAATACGTGGCAATACTCACAATACACACCCCAAACACCGCTGAAAACACCTGCCCCAACCGCATCAAACTTTTGCCCTGCATAGCCGCTCTCCCAAACAAACGGCACAGCGTCGGATAAATATCATTCGTAAAAATCGCAGCATTGCGGTTCAACCCCGAATCCATCGAACTCATCGTCGCCGCAAACATCGCCACCACCATCAGCCCCGTCATACCCAGCGGCAACACATTCAAACTCGCAATAGCATACGCCGCTTCCGCAGCCTTGGGAATATCGACCGCCATCACCTCGGCGTGAAACAAAAGCCGCGCAGTCATCGGCGGAATAAACCAGATAAAAGCACCCGCCGTCATCAGCACAAAGCCCAGCCACGCAGCTTTCTGCGCCTCGCGTCCATCCTTCACCAGAAAATACCGCTGTGCCGACGTAAGCGTATTGTAGCCAATCACATTCTTCAGCAACATCGCTACAGCCCACGCATACGTATAAGCCCGCAACGGAAACTGGTCAGGTGCATTAAACACCCCATAAGCCGACGACAGCCCCATATTCTGAATGCCCTGAAACAAAGCACCCACGCCGCCGAGCTTCACCAGACACAACACACCCACCAGAATAGTAATGGGAATGAGGATAAGCGTCTGCAGAAAATCCGTAGCCGTCACCGCCCAGCTACCCCCAATCAACGAATAGATCAAAACCACCGCGCCCACCACCACGATCACCTGCTCAATTTTATATCCAAACACCGCCGAACAGAAAATCGCCAACCCCAGAAGATGCAGCGACGAATACAGGGTTTGCATCACAAAAGACATCCACGCGTAAAATTGTTGTGTCGAAATACCAAAGCGCAGGCGAATGACCTCGGGACCCGTAATCGCCCGGATCTGTCGAAACCATTTGGCGAGAAACAAACCGTTAATCGCAAAACCTATGGAATTTGCCAGATAAATCACCAGCACACTCCAGCCCGCTTCATAAGCCGCACCCGCTGCACCCGAAAAAGTCCACGCACTAAACGCCGTCATAAACGCACTCGACCCCACCAGCCACCAGGTGCCCTTACAACCGTTTCGAAAATAGTCACTCACATTTTCATTAAAACGGCGAAACACCATCCCCACCCCAACCAGCACGGCTAAATAACATCCAATCACAACGTATTCAACCGATGTTTCACTCATAGAGAAATTCCCCGGTTACCATCACCAGTGATGCACAAGATGCCCTTGCCCAAAGAAAAACAACACATCCACAATAAAAATCAACCCAATACCCAGAACATAACCGAGCATCAGCCCCATAAACAAAGGCAGGGACTGGCGATAAAGTCCAATACCGCCAATCTTCAACAAAACGGACTTAACCGTCCACGCCACAAAAACCGTAAACACCTGCCGCTGCAAAATACCCGTAGTAAACACCGTCAACCCAATAGGACTCAACGGCCACCTCAAAAACCGATAGCGCAAAAAACTACACAAAACAGTGAGACCCGCGCCAATACCAAAAAACATCAGCCTATCCAGGCTGATGCCAAAGGGATTTTGCAATTTCTTCACCACATTGCTGAAAATTACCACATTCCCGGAGTTAAACGTATAAACATTAAAATTGTACGCGCCGTGCATATACCCCAGATACAGCGTGAACACCGCCGAAATAACCATCGACACCACCAGGGCGCACATCGTTGTCCAGAATAGCGACCGGGTCTTGAGCTTGAGCCTCGCCCCCATCTGCGCGATATGTGCCAGCGTAGAAGCGCCAAAAGTATTGCCCAGGCCAAACGTCGAATAAGACAGCGCCAGAGATGCGGCACTATTGGTATCCATCTGCCGAATACCAATCGTATAAAACGTGAAACTCTGCGGCGTAATGGGCATCCGCGCATAAGCCAACCCCGACTCGGCTACAAACCGCGTCACTCCCACCGTCATCAAAATCAGCGCAAAAAGAAAGACGCCAGCCACGAGCGTGGACATGCCCGAATGCCACAACCAGAAAAAGAGAAACGCCGCTCCCACAATAATACCCCACACCGCCGCCCGATAAGACAACAGTTCATTCGAATCGTCCACAGCATCATCGCCGCGCATTGCCTTCCGCCACACATCTCGCAAATGCGCGCGCGCCATCCACATACTCAACGCCGTAAATGCAAAAAAAGCCCCCATCGCCTGCCAGCCCATCGCAGCGCCGCCGCGGGAGCCCCAGATATCGGACGCGCCAATAGAATATCCCAAACGGTCAAAAACACCGGTTTGCACAATACCCAGCGCGTAGAAAAACCACAAACTGAACAACACATCAAGATTCGTAAAAAACGCGAACCCCAGAACAAAAAAATTGAACTTGATCGGAATAGCGGGAAACCCGCGCCCAATTGGCAACGCCCATCTATCCATCAACGGAATAGGTGGAAATGTGTGCCAGAAATAACCCACGATATTCCACACCACCACAACCACGGGAATGGTCACGCCACCCCAGAACAAGCGAGAATGCAGAAGCCTGTATTTTCCCGCCTCAACCTCTTCCAACATCGTCAGCGGTGCTTCAGCCAGGGGAAAAGGCAGGCGCTCTCGATCCACCCACTGCCGCCGCAACACAGCCATCAGCGCCACGCTCACCAGCGCCAGTGCAATGAGAAAAACACCCCACCACACAAGCGGCGTCATCCATGCATCCCAGGGAATATCAACGCCAGGAGGCTTGCCCTCAAAAAAATACGTCATCTGATTGGCGTGATTGGGCGGCGCAGCCCACTTAGGCAACCCATCCAGCAAATAATCGCCCCACTGATTCTCGGGCGAGGCGTAATAATAAGGCGCGGCAATCCCCCCAATAAACAAACCCATAAAATTCGCCGCTGGCACAGCCCCTGCAATCCACCCCATCGAAAAAACCACCACCATCTCGCCCCGCGACAGTGCCCACTGCGGCTTTACCCGCGCCATCAGAACATTCAACGGCCACGCCAGCACCGTGAAAACCACCATAGTCGCCATGGGCAAATGGGCAAAAACCATGCGCGACGAATGCACGATATAGGCCGAATAAGCGGGCAGCAAATTCACCAGAAACGTCACCGCAATCCCCACGCAAAAAGCGCGTGTGGTCACGCTCAAGTGTTTGCTCTCCGGGTGCAAATCCCGATCCATCGCTTTCAATTCGGCCATCGCAATCTCTCAAAAATGTAGGGGAAATTTCCCGCGCAATGTACCTCAAAAAGAAAGTGTGTGCAAGGCATCCATCCCCTGCACACACCAAAATTAGCGTCCAGCTATCAGCGTTCAGCTCTTAGCTCTCCGCACATCTCGGATTGGAGGGTGGGTGGGCTGATCGCTGACTGCTAACCGCTGATCGCTATCAAAACGACCCACTAACAGCCAGGCGCAACGGCGCATCGAAATACACGCCGCCATCGCTATACGACAGATCCACGCGGATATCGCGCCCGCCAAAATCGTACTTCAGGCCAGCGCCCAAACTGTAATCCTCCACGTCGTAGTTGACCTTATATCCACCGCGCAATGCGAGCATATTGGAAATCCAAAGCTCACCGCCAAAATTCCACCGCTGACCGTAATCAGTAGCCATAATGGTCTCGGCAGCAAGCGTCAAATACGTCGGATCGCCCTGTTCGCCATAGACCTCACCTGCCAGCCCAAAATTGAAATTGATCGGCGGTGAATACTGCTCGGTTTCCACAGTAATATCGGCACCCACATTGCGCGCGGCAGCGGCAATACGCAAACTGCGATAGCCCGTATATGCCGAAATGCCCAGATCAAACTGAAAAGTACTCGTCGTCTTGAGCACCAGATCTTCCTGCACCCACCGCGCCTGCACGCCCCAGGACACTTTATCGGTCATCTGACGCGCAAATATAAATCCAATGGCCGTATCGCCGCCCTGGATCATGCGCCCGGTACCTGTGGCTTGAAAGATCGTCGTCTCCTCCACCTCTTCGGGCACAAAACTCACAATTGAAACGCCAAACGTATTCCCGCCCCATTTATAAGCCAATGCCCCCGAATACAATCCCGAATTGACCAGCCAGCGCGTGTACGACAGCGCGTACTCGCCGCCCGAAACAAATCCCAGTGCGCCGGGATTGTAAAAAGACGCATCAATACCGCCGTTCATCGCGACAAAGGCTTCGCCCATAGCCACGGCACGGGGCGACGCACCGATTTTGAGAAATGCCAGCGACGACTGCCCCTTCACCGGCAAAATCGTACCGTATTCGCCAAAATCCGACTGGGCAAAGGCCGGTCCTGTCATCAGCCCGACCACCAGCATTAGCACCAGCAATATTCGTTTGTTCATGTCAGGCTCCTTATCTCAAAATGTAAAACGTCCCCGTCACCGTTTGCCCCATACTTTCGGGCGTCAGCGATTCAACGACGTAAAAATAAATCCCGCTGGCCACATCAGGCGAAGTCACATTGCGTTCAATTTGGAACCACGATGCTTCGCCTGAACTGGCATCGTCGTGCAGGATTTCACCCACAATATCGCCCGCCACATTGAAGATCAGCACGCGGCTTTTGGGGGGCAATCCCAGAAAGCGGATCTTTTTTGAACTCTGGTAATTATAAGCCGCTTCCGACAAACTGAACGGATTGGGCACCACGCGCACGCGCTTTTCCGGCCATGACGGCGCCAGACCCGGCTGAAACGGACTGAGATCCAGATTCACGCGCTGCTCGGGGGCAGAATATCCACCTTCGAGTCCAGCCTGTAAATGCCCCTGCACTTCTTCGGGCAAATCGCCCATGCTCGACATGCCATTGCTCCACGAATCGCGCGGTTTGGCAAAAGCCCGCACATTGTAAAAGTATCGGAACCCGGCAACCGCCGTGTTATCGCGCCACACGTATTGACCGCCCGAATAGTCCCAGGTCGATCCGGAGGTACCTGCAGTGACAGTACCTACGTCTTCCCAGGGGCCAAATTCCTGATAGGCGGATCGGAACACGCGATATCCCACCACATCGGCATCGCCAAAATCGGGATGCACCGACGACTCAGCGGCATCATTCCACGTCAATGTAATCTCGGCATCCTGATTCACCCCAGGCGCAAACTTCACATCGGGTGGATAATCGGGCAGATCGTACATATTGTCGTACGCAAATTGCGCGGCCTTCAAATGCGCCACAAGAGCGGCTTCACCCTTGCTCAACCGCGCCAATCGTTCTTCTACGGGTAGTGGAATGTCCTTCAGACAAAATGCCTGCACATCCACTGCATAAGCCGACTGGCCTTCGCGGGATATCGCCTGTGCGCCTGTCCCGGCGACATAAGCCACCACGATCTTGGCCTTCTCGCCCACAGCCAGATTATACGGCCCAAAAGTGAGTGCATTGGCCATCGCATTGACGGTGGTTGGATTGGCATCGGTTGTTCCCGAAAACGTTTCGTAAATGCCCTGCTCGGAATCGCTCTGCAAATTCGGCAAATCCGTCCTCAACCCCCAGAAATCCCGCGTTTCCCACCACTTTGACGTCCTGGGTTGTTCGCCTACCGGATTGACGTATTTGCCCTGATCATTGGCATTGAACACATGCGACGGTCCACTATCGCGATAGGCCAATGGCGCAACACCCACGTACTGCGGCGATCTCATTTGCCCGTCAAACACACCTCCCGGCAGTCTTTTCGCATTGCCGTGTACGCTTTCAAGATAAACGGGTTGCCCAGTATCCTCTTCAGCGCGCTGGATACTATCGCCATCCCACTGATAATTCATCTTCAAATCGACGTATTCAGCAGGTCCATCGTAATTCGGCGCACCCGTATAGCGATATTGATCGTCTTGCGGCTGATACGATCCGGGCATGCCAGATCCGATGCTATTCCAATTGCCCTCGCCCGACATGCTCACTGTAAAGCCCTGGACAAATGAGAAATACGCTCCCGTTAGATTATGTCCAGCACCGCCATTCACATCGGCTACACCATCGCCATCGGAATCGCCCGTGTTCTCAAATTCCACTTCCAAAATGAAGAAATCGTCAAACCCCTGATAACTCCAGGCCATGGCTTTGCGCGTGATTGTAACACCGTGTTTGGTCGTCCACCTGCTAAAAACAATATCTTCTGCGCGGTCGTCCTTATCGGCGTCCATGTACTGGCCCCACCGATGATTCAAGACTTCATAGGGCACGCCCGTTCTCGGCGCATCGGTTTGCAATGCAGCACCGGGATACCAGTTGGGCATAATTGCTCCCGCACCCAATCCATGAGGCGGCACATCGACCTGATATCCCCAGTTTGCTTCGGGACTATTGGCAATATCGTAATACATTGGCGCGATATCCGCCGAAGGCGTCCACGGTCCCGAATACGACACCCCGTATTCGCCGCCGACATTGGTCAACACCCATATACCTTCCCCTCCCGACAAATTCTGTGCCTCATTTTTTTGCTCGGCCCAACTAAAACCGTTCTTCTTGCCGAAATACTCAATATAGTCCGCACCAGCCATGTTCAGCATAAGGCCATTGCCCATGCCTGGATACGTCAAGCGGGGCGCACCGCGAGAACTTCGGTCGTCCCAGACACCGCCCTGAGTTCCTTCATTGCGGAATCCGGTCCAGAGTTGTCCGCGGGTGAGTTGCCGCAGATTCTGCGTGTCCAGGGAATAGACGTTAAACGCCCATCCAAAAACTATCAGGATCAGGACAGCAGCGAAAAATTTCCTGTTCATATCACTATCCTCCAATTTTCAAAACTGAATTTCCAGACCGATTTCCACTTCGCGCGGATGATACCTGTAGCGCGTGGCTTCTCTCGGGTCGCCATATAGCAAAAACTCGGTATCATCTGGCGGGGGTAGCCGCAACCCGTACTGTATATACGTGAAATCCGAATCTCGGCTCTCCGTACTCCTCTCATTAAACAAATTGCTCACCTCCACAAATAGCGTGGGACGCAAATTGCCAATGGCTCGAAAATCTTTGGCCGCGTACAGATCCGTCTTCATAGCCGTTGCCCCCGTGCGAAATTCGCGCGGACCAATCGGGGGTACATATTCAAACGGCTCGCCGCTGAAAATGCGATATATCATGCTCACGCGCAGACCACCGAATGGATTGATCGCACCCATTTTGGGACCATAAGCCATCGGCGTGGCATAATACAACTGAAGCGACAACTGATTCCTGCGCTGTCCGCCGGTAGGCTCCGATGAAAAAACCTGCCCATTTGACGCTGTCCATATCCCATTATCATTGGTTTTAATAGGGGGCTGCCAGGGACCTGCACCGGGGCCCGGTGAACCGGCTTGCTCGGTCCACGACACGATATTTGCCTCGGCTTTGGCACTGATGTCAGCCACTTGCTCAGATGTGAGCGGCACGGGCCTTTCCGAACCATCGGATTGCACTTCCCAATCGGTCCAGTAGTGTCCGCCCGAAATAAAATCGGCATCGGGGAGCACATACCAGTTCGCAGAGTGTTTTCCGTAGTGAACGCCGCCCGGGTCGCGCACCCATTCGGCGTTGTAGGACAAATTGAACTGGAAATTATTGCTAAACGTCTTTTTCAGCGACAATTCGAGGCCGCGCGCTGTCTGCCAGTAGGTATTGCGTATGGCGTTGACCTGTGAGGACTGGCCCCTGAGGGGATCTACCCAATAGGAAATGTTGTTTCTGGAGTACAATCCCTCATCGCGCCGATAGTGTGCCGTAATACTCGCCGTATAATCAGCCACAAAATTCCAATCCACCCCCATTTCCATACTCGTCGTGCGCTGGGGTTTCATGCCATCGGACGGCTGCCGCGCCGTGGTATGCACTTCCATAGCATTCCACTTTTCGGTCTCATCAATCATGCCATTGCCGTTGAGGTCATTGTCCGGCGCCTCACTCGAGAACTGCCTGCGATGGGTTTCGAGAAGCACGGGAAAGACATTCGCTCGACCAATAAAATAGTGCGCCGCCAGACGGTCTGTAATCGGGTGCGACAGCCCCACGCGAGGACTCAATGCCGTCATCGTTGGCTTCGAACTATCGAGGTGATCCATTTCATACCGCGCCCGCGTAAACGTGCTGTACATCGGTGATTTGCCCAGCGCCTCTCCCATTGAGCCATTGCGCCCAAAATTGTAATAATCCCAGCGCAAACCCAGGTTAGCCACCAGACCACCGTACTCGATCTTGTCCTGCACATACAGGTTCAGCGTCCACGGCTTCACATTTTTGCCCAGTTCAAAACCATCTGCCACAAACTCGAGAAAGCGACTCTTGGTATTGTCAAAATCTTCTCGCGTGCGGTGATATAACCGCTGTGTGAGCACCAATCCCGTCTGAATCAAGTGCGACCGATTGACCTGACTCACAAAATCGTATTTAATACCGTATCTCGTATCTTCCTCTTCGGTGTATTCGCGCAACAGCGTGGGCAGATTGAAAAACCCCGCCTTATCTTTGCGCACGGCTTCGGTGGCATCCGGCACATCGAACGCATCGCGATCGTATTTGTTGTAGAAAAATTTCAGATCGTAATACGTGTTTTCGCCCAATGTATGTGTCAGCGTCAATACCTGGAGCTGCCGCGACAAGGTGTAAGTTCCCGAAGCTGAAAAATCCTCGGGAAAGAAAATATTTTGTGCATTATTGCGCGTCGATCCCTGAAATCGATCTGACCGTTGATACATACCCAGTGCTTTAACCTTGATATCTGCACCGGGCCGATACGTCAATGTCGCCTGCATGCGCGGCGGATCGTCCGATACCTGTTCAGCCGCCGGAAACCTTGCCGGACTGCGGGCATAACTCACACTGGCAAAATACGAAAAATCGCGTGAGAGCGGACCGCCCAAAGTACCTTCTAATCGGTGTCCACGCTTGTCCGTATAATCGACGCGCTCGTGCGCCATGCGTTCGACATCGTCAGACGTTCCCAGCGTGCGATCTGGTCCCGGATCCATATACGTTTCATTCACCCAATCGGGATTGTCCCATTGCACGTTGTCTTCAAACCCGGGGCTTTCATAAACGTCTCTGCCCCAGTGTTTTTTGCCCGCAGGTGTGAACTTATACTCCACCCGACCGGAGAAATTGCCTCGACCTTCTTTTGTCACCAGACTCACAATACCCGCCCCCGCATTGCCAAATTCTGCATTCATACCGCCGGTTAGCACACTCAATTCCTGAATAGCCGTGGTATTTACGCCCGTAAGCATGCTCCGATCAACTTCAATCCCATCGATATAATAGCCCACCTGCGTACCCGTTTGCACCTGCGTTGAACTTCCGCGAATGCGGTTGGTGCCATCCAGCGCCATACCCGGTTGCAACGCGATCAATTGTGATGTCGATCTCACCTGCGGCACAGCCTGAATATCTGCCGCAGAAACCACGTATTTGCTCGTGGTTTTATCTGGCTCCACAGGCGGGCGCTCCGCCACGACAACCAGTTCGGCCAATTCGAGACTGGCTTCTTTCAGTGCAAAATCCACCGTGGATGTATAATCCACAATCACCTGCACCGCTTCTTTCTTTTCCGTGCCATAGCCCACCATCGTCGCCGTAAGGGTGTACATGCCGGGATCTACAGCCAGAATTAAATAGCGGCCCTCGGCATCGGTAGTCGCTCCTTTGCGGGTTCCTTCGAGTGCCACATTAGCGCCCGGCAAAGACTCACCCGTAGCGGCATCTGTGATGACACCTGTGATTTTCCCCGCTGTTGTCGCCATGGCCGATGTATCCATCAGCAACAACAAAATAAATCCCAATATTAACCGCTTCATAATCCTCTCCTCGTTTGAGATCTACCAGTACAATTTGAACGCCGTCCTGAAATCGAACATTGCAAGGGGAAATACCCCGGGCAGATTCCACGCCTCCATAGGACGCAAATCACCCAAAATCATGTGATAGCGCCCGCGGATATCCAGCCCGAATCGCCCCTGCACCACCGTCATGCCCAACCCCACATTCGCCCCCAGAGCCGTATGTTCATCTTCTCGGTCATCCAGCATCAGATCCGCATTCAAAGGCTCCTCTTTTTGTCCCGGATAAATCAGACCAGTAATCCGATCCTGATAATCGTAGAACCCCGCCCCCACAGCGATATATGGCAAAAGCTGCAAATCACTGCCGGACTTTCGGGTATTGAGATACGCCAGAGCATTGATCAAAAAGCTGTTGAGATTAAACCGAGAATTCGCATCGGGACTCAAATATTTTTGCTTATCAATAGGCCATGTAAACGCCAGACCTTCGATCTTTCCGTCATCCATTGTCAGATGATGGTATTCAAACTCCATTGTAGCGCGCGAACTGACCTGATAATCCAGCACCGCACCATATACCTGAGAAGCCGAATACCGATCGTGAAACCCCAGCACGGGCACGCTGCGGTTAAAAAACACGCCAGCGCCGTATCGAGCCTCCTGGGCAGAAACCGGCACCGCGACCAACAATGCCAGTAGCCACATCTTCAACTTCAAATATCTATTCATACGATATGTCTCCTTTTAACAATCAACGGTTGTATAACATTCCACATCTCCTGTCATATTGCCTCCTTTCCAGGGAGCACAACGGGTTATCTCTTCGCTCAAACCCCTAACTTCTTGATAAACGCCAGATTCTTCGTGTGATCGGCATTTGGATCGTCGCCCGAAGGCGTCTCCAGAACAATGTACCCATCGTAACCGATCTCGCGCATCGCCGCATCCACCGAATCAAAATCCACGCGCCCGTCTCCCAGCGCCTGTCGGTCCGTATCCTTGGCGTGAATCATCCCGACACCCTCACTTCCCAGCTTCAAAATTTCCTCAGCCGGATCCTGTCCGCGCGTCATCGTATTGCCCGTATCGTGATAGACCTTCACCGCAGGAGACCCTACGCGATCCAAAATCATCACCAGTTGATCTGCGCTAAACGTCGTCTCCAGGTCCAAAATCACGCTGTGTTCTTCCGCAACCTCCCCCAGCGCTTTAAACCCATCCACCAGTTGATCCCATGTCGAATCCGGCCACTCATCCATATCTCTCGGAAACATCGGCACCAGAATATGCCGCGTATCAACCGCTGCACAAGACCCAATCACATGCGTCAAAATCTCGACACCCTCGGCACACTTTTCAGCTTCTGGCAAAGCGGGATGAAATTGTGAAAACACCCCTGGCGACAGTGAAGAAATCTCAACACCCGCCGCATCTGCCAACCCCTTCAGCTTCTCTGCCCCACCATCCTCCCACAAAATATTCTCCCCATAGTCTCGCCCAACACAAAACTCCACCCCATCAAAACCAATATCCTTCGCCACTGAAAATACCGCTTCCAGCGGTGCTTTTAACATATTATCTCGAATACCGTATTTCACAATAGATCTCCTTTATCGTGTAGCGGAAGAACCCTTGAAACGCTGTCAACAGAAGATTTCGTCTCCAATATCTAATTGCGGCAAC
Organism: Gemmatimonadota bacterium; assembly: GCA_026706845.1. Classification (NCBI taxonomy): domain Bacteria; kingdom Pseudomonadati; phylum Gemmatimonadota; species Gemmatimonadota bacterium. The sequence continues at coordinate 10,498 of JAPOXY010000188.1, read as the reverse complement.
ACCGCACACAACACCTTCGCAAAGGCTTGCCGCTCGGCGGATGGCCCCACGGTCACGCGAATGCAGCGGTCGAGCGGAGCCACGCCCGGCATCCGCACGAAGACCCCGTGCTGCAAAAGCATCTGCACCAGCCGCCGCGCTCGCTCGCCACTACCCACGTCGAGGGCCACAAAATTAGTCGCCGAAGGCACCGTTTGCAGCCCCAATTCCGCCGCCAGCACCGCGTATTCCCGTCGGCCTTCCTCTACTTGCCGCACCACCGAACGCACGAACGCATCGTCGCCCAGCGAAGCAAGTGCCCCGGCCTGGGCGATGCGATTGACGCCAAAGTGATTGCGCACCTTGTCGAGCGCGGCCACCACATCGCGGTGTGCCAGCGCGTAGCCGACCCTGGCCCCAGCCATGCCGTGCGCCTTGGAAAACGTCCGCAACCGCACCACCTGTGCCCGTTCCACTTCCAGCGGCAACAGGGCATCCTCCGGCGCGAAGTCGATATACGCCTCGTCGAGCAGCAAGACACAATCCGGCGGCAACACCGCGATAAAATCCCGCAACTCGTCGGCTCGCTGATAGGTGCCCATGGGGTTGTCGGGATTGGCCACATAGATCAGCTTGGGGCGCACTTTCCGCGCCTTGTCCGACAGGGCCGGCAAGTCCTCTCGATCCGTGCGATAGGGCACCTTGTGCAACACCGCCCCGTGCCCCTCGACGTGGTAGTTAAACGTGGGATAGGCCCCCAGCGACGTCACCACCGCGTCGCCCGGCTCGGCAAAAAGGCGCACCAAAAGCCCCAACAGCTCGTCAATCCCCGCACCCAAAACGACCTCTTCCCGCGCCACCCCGTGCCGCATCGCCAACGCCGAGCGTAGCTCGTATCCCTCTGGATCGTTGTACCAATGCACTTGCTCCACCGCCTCTACCATGGCCTGTCGCGCCCGCGGCGAGATACCAAAATTGCTCTCGTTAGCCCCAACTCGCAGGGCGAGCGGCTGCCCTTGCTCCCGCTCCAATGCCTCGGGCGGCACAAAGGGAACAGTCGCTGGCAGGGCGCGGACGATGTGCGTAAACGGCAACACGGGTTAAGACCACACGTAGATTTCGTCGTCTTCTTCGGCATAGCCAATGAAGACGGCGAGCACCACCCGCGGATCGTCCCCCTGCACCGCAGGGACCTCGTGGATGCAGCGCGTATTGAAGAAATACAAATCGCCCGGCTCGAGCGCGACCTCGCAGTGCGCCACGCCATGCGCGGCCGCATATTCGTGAAAACGGCCCTCGGCGATATACGGCTGTATCTCCTCGGTCCACAGACAGCGATGCAACACAGCCTGCACCCCAGGCCCTGCAGAATCCGCGTTCTGCACGCACAGCACACCGGCAAATTGGTGGGTAAAGCGCGCCACCTCGTAGTTGAACCGCTTTTCGCGCAGAACGACGTGGTCGATGTGCGGACTATAGGCGTGGGTCTCGTAGTGGATGCGAAAGATGGCCGGGCCGTACAAGCGCCCGTCGCGCTCGCGCGCCGTCTTAACCTCCTTATTGGAAGCCAACGCCTGCAAGTGCCGATAGAGCAGTTGCACCGGGTCGAGCAAACCCGCAAAAAGGGTAGCAAAGAGCGCGTGCGTCTCCTCCGCATCTGCCAAGAACGCCTCCTGGTCGCCGCCCAAGTTGCCGAGGCTGGTGCCAATGTCGATGCGCGTGCGCTCGTCGCCCGCAGCGCGCAGCAACCCGCGCTCGGCAAAGCGTTCCATCAGCCGCTGGCAATCGGCTGGCGTACAGACCTGGGGCAACAGAATCGCCGGTATCTCCGCCCGAGCCAAGGCGCCGAGCGGATCGGCGCACGCGTCCGGCCCCACGGGCCGCCAAGCGGCTCTTGTGTGACCCTGTGGATACTTCAATGCGGATCCTTCCTTTTAGCCTTTGCAGATGCCCTACGCCCAATTCTTCGGCCAGTCAAAATGCGTGTTGATATCTTCCACGTATTTCATCGGCTCATTGGGTTCGATATCAAACAGTGCATCCAGCACCTCCAACCCGTGCTGGTATGACTTTGTCTCCTTACTTTCGAGCACGCCAAATAGCATCATCGACTTATCGCCCGACAAAACCGCTTCGAGCGTGCGCTCCATATTGAGCCAATCGGGATAAATGCACTCCAGCATAATTTTCTTTGGCAACGGCGGCACGCGCAAAGGCTGAATGCCCTTCTTATTCACAATCGCGGGCACTTCCACCGCTACATCGTCGGGAATACCCGGCAGTACACCGTGATTGGGCACATTCACCTGAAACTGACCTTCCACATTATTCACCAGCCCATTCATAATCGGAATATGCTGCTCGTGCGTCATCTGATCGCCAAACAAATCAATCGGCCGAATTTTCTCATCATAAGCCGCCGCCTTCATCTGCTCGTATTTTTCTGCCTTGCCCGCCAGCACTGCATCGCGTCCCGCTGGCGTGTCTTTACCGCCATTGGGGTCGTACCAGTATTTCCGCGCATCCAGATCCGTGTGATACCACCAACCGCCCCGGCGGGGCGTATCGCCAATAGGCATCAAACCATACATCTTGTATTGATGAATCGACGCGCGCGACATCTGCGTGGGAATAGACTTGCCCTCTCGGGCCGACCGCTCCCAATACGCCTCGCTCTCCTCCGCAATCCATCGATCCAGCTCTGGATACATATCCTCATTTTCATAGATAAAATCCGTCATCCAAATATTGTGATTCAGTCCCGGTGCCTGCCACGTCACCTCATCCGGATCCAATCCCAACGTACGCGCTACACCCGCGTACCCGTAATGCCCGTGACACAACCCGCACACCTTGATCTCCGTCTCCCGCGTCATCAATGTCGTTCCGTCAAATACCGGATTACCCGCCAGCAAAATCCACGCATCGGGACACAACTTCTCCATATCTCTCGCCACATCCAGCATCAGTTGCAAATTGTAATACTCGGGCATCCCGGTCTTATCGTAAAAATAACCGAGCTTCGCCGTCATCTTGCGCCGCCGCTGCATAAAATACTCATTGTGCGTCACCGTTGCCGTATTGATCACAAAATCGGCATCCTTCAACGCGGCCTCTCTATCAGTCGTTTTCTCAAACGTCATATCCGCGCTCAAATCTTCGGCATACCGCCGCCCGAGTTCGTAAATCACATCGAGCACTTCCTCATTGATATCCATAAAACAAACGTGGCTGCCATTCAATTCCTTTGTCAGACACAAATCCTTCACCAGACCGAGTGAAAACACCACACTACCCGCACCAAAAATCGTCACCTTATTTGCCATTACGCACTCCCTATAAAAACATGAGAAACAACACTCTCGCACAATTTACAACAACCCATCCCGTCTCGCCAGTGCTTTCCCCGTATAGACTCAACGATTCAGACGCCTTTTCCATTCATCGCCATCAAATTGCGGGTGATACACCTCGCTGAAAAACCGACGGTGTTCTGGCGAAAGTGAATTGAGCATCTCATCAGTAAACCCGGGTTTGTGATGGCGCACATTGATGTGATTATAAGCATAAAACAGAGCCATCCGCGGCATATCCTGCGTCCAAACACAAGACGTATGGCGCACAGCCTCGGAAAAAACCAGCAGAGAACCCGGCGGACAGCCATACGTATCCCACACCCCCGAATCGGGATCGTCGAACAAAGGCAGCTTTTTCCTGTAATTGGACTTGTGGCTCCCCGGAATAAACGCTGTCCCTCCTTTTCCCTTCTCCACACCATTTAATTCCCAAACCACCCTCGTCATCCCGGAATAAATCCGACCATCGTGGTACTGATAGCTATAATTGGGATTCACGGACTTACCCCCGGCATGCGGCGTCCATCCCCTGTGATTATCTCCCTTAAAACGATAAGACAAAAACGCTCCTTCCAGGCGGATCTTCTCAGTCTCATCGTCGATAACCGTATGCAACACCCGCATAATCGCCGGATGATCGATTAATTTCGACGCGGGACCACCCGGCAAACAACGCGCCTCGGGCGGCAGAGAATCTCTATCGGTACGCAATTTCTCACACTGTTCCACAATCGGCGCCATCTCATCATCGCTCAAAACAGCCGGAAAAAGAATATACCCCTTCAGGTCAAACATCACGGTTTCTTTCTCCGTCAAAGTCGGCGACCATTCTTTTCCCGAAATACCCATCGCAAACCTCCCGTTTTAATTCCTCTCCACCCACCACATATCCCGATGCTTTTCAGCCAAAGCCTTGAGCTCTTGCGCCACATCGGGATACTCGTCAATCACATTCGTCGTCTCGTAGGGATCGTTTTCCATATCAAAAAGCGACAACTCGATATGCGCGGTCTTGTATTCCCCTGGCGCTCCGTCATTGCCCGCTTCCACAAGCGTGCGATAATCGTGTGGCAAATGCAACTTCCACTTGCCGTCCCCACTGACCACCCCATCGAAAGTTCGCCCGGTTGACACCGGATAATACACATGCGAATTCGTCGCACCCGGCTGGCACGTCACAATATCCCAAACATCGACCCCATCAATCGTATAATCCGGCAAATCCGCCCCCGCCAGCTTCGCAAACGTCGGCAAAAAATCCACCGAACAAAATGCCTGATGCGATATCTCACCCGCGGGAATGCCATTGGGATAATGCATCACACACGCCGAGCGCGTACCCCCATCAAAACCCGTCCCCTTTGCCTCGCGATAAGGCGTCTTCCCTGCGTGATTGCCATAAGAAATCCAGGGACCATTATCCGACGTAAAAACCACAACCGTATCATCCGCCACACCCGCTTTTTCAAGCGCATTCACGATCTCACCCACCGACCAATCGATCTCCATCATCACATCGGCATACAAACCTTCCCCCGATTTTCCATCGAACTTATCGCTGCAAAACAGCGGCACATGCGGCATATTGTGGGGCACATACAGGAAAAACGGCTCATCGGCATGACGCCCGATAAAATCGACCGCATGCTCTGTGTACCACGTCGTCAGCATCTTTTGCTGCTCTGGCGACACATCGTCAATAACGATCTCGCCATTTTTCCAGAACTGCAATTCCATAGTATCAAAATGCCTGCTCTGCGGATGGTACTTCCACATATCGTTGGAATACATCAAACCCGACGACTCGTCAAACCCCCGAGCGGGCGGACGCGTATCGTCGTGATCGCCAATATGCCACTTGCCAAACACCCCTGTTGCATACCCCACAGGCTTGAGCACCTCGGCAATCGTGGCAAAACTCGGATCCAAACCCCGCGCCCGGGGCGGAATTGCGCCATAAAGCTTATGCCTGCCCGGATAACACCCCGTCAACAATGACGCTCGCGACGCCGAACAAACCGCCTGAGGCACGTAAAACTGGTGATAACAACACCCGCCTGCAGCCAATTTCTCCACATTGGGCGTCGGATACGCCGTCTCTCCAAATGGCCGAAAATCCGCCCATCCGGAATCATCTAAAAAAATCACCACAAAATTTGGTCTTCGGTTCAAGATGTAATCCTCCTTAAAAACTGCATTACAGTATGCATTGTTCTTGACGACAACGCCCTACTACCCGATTATTATAGAACGAACTTGCTTTATCAGTCAATCTCTCTGGAGCTTTCAATGGCAACCATCTCCGAAGAAGCCACCTCCCGCGTCACCGAAGACGACGTGGCTTTTTACCGCGAAAATGGATACCTCGTAATCCCCGATGCACTCACCCCCGAAGAAGTCGAAATCCTGCGCGCCGAAACCACTGCCCTGTGCCGCGGGGAGCGCGGCGACATAGGCAATTTACCAGCCATCTCGTCCGACGACACCGACGACGACGTGATCAAGCGCATCCTGTGTATCCACCACGTACACAGAATCTCGCCCATCATGTACGACGCGTTATCCCATCCCACAATGGTCGATGGCCTCACCAGCGTCATCGGACCCAATGTCAAATGCATGCAATCCATGCTCTTCATCAAAAGCGCGGGAAAACCCGGACAAGCATGGCATCAGGATGAAATCTACATCCCCACCCGCGACCGGTCGCTCACGGGCGGCTGGTTTGCCCTTGACGATGCCACCACTGAAAACGGCTGCTTGTGGGTCATTCCCGGCTCGCACAAACGCGGCATATTGTGGCCCCAACACGTACAGCACGACAAGCGCTTTGACTGCGCCCATGAAACCTTCCGATTCCCCTACACAGATGACGACGCCATCCCCGTCGAAGTCAAAACAGGCGCGCTCGTCTTCTTTCACGGCTACCTGCTCCATCGCTCGTTTCCCAACCGCGCCAAATCCGGCTTCCGTCGCGTACTCGTCAACCACTACATGAGCGCGGAATCCCTCCTCCCCTGGCGCAATTTGAAACCCGGTGAGCGCATGGCAACCGCAGACATGCGAGAAATCATCATGATCGCAGGCGAAGACCCTTATGCGTACAAAGGCACCAAAATAACGGGACAACCACATGTGCGCACGGCTGGCGATGGCGGATGCGGCGACGGCAGACAAGATTTACGATCCTGAAACTCTCACTGATACTGATCGCCCGGCGCGGGTTGGTACGTTTTCGCAATCTCCGGATCGGTCTCTGTATCCTCAATCAGTTCCAAAAGCGCGTTGTGCAACCGCCCTGCTTCATCGGGATGCTCGGCAATCACATTATTTTCCTGATCGGAATCTCCCGGCATATAAAACAACTCATCCACGCGGCGCTCTGGCATATTGCGGCAATCGTAGCGCTCAGTGCGAATCGGTTTGGGACCTTTGTATTTGAGATCTTTATTGGGCCAATACACCAGCGTCCATGTGCCATCGGTTATCGTAGCAGGCACAGTGCCCCAGCTATCATTCAAATTGCGCCCGCTAATTGCAAAATCCCGATGCTCCACCGTCTTACCCGACAAAACATCGGCAAATGACTCCCCCTGCACGCCATCGGGCACATTCAATCCCGCCAGACCGCAAAGCGTCGAAAACACATCCACCGGCTGCACCAGACTATCCACCTGTTTGCCCGCCATCGCCCCATCCGGATGATATACCATAAACGGGATATGAACCATCGGATCGTAAAGCTGCCCCCAATCTCCCCAGGGCTTGCCCTGCAATCCGTGGTCGCCAAAATAGTGCCCGTGATCTGCCATCAGCAAAAAAACCGTATTCTCCTTTAAACCCAACACACCTATCGTATCCCACAACATCCCCAACCACCGATCCGTCATCGTCACCTCAGCCGCGTACAGTGCGCGTACGTGATTGAGTTCCTCATCCGTCATATAATTGCTGAACCCATAACACGGATAAATAAGCTCATCGCCTTCATAACCCGGATCGTACATATCCACATAATACTGCGGCGGATCCCACGGCTCGTGCGGATCCCACGAATCGATCCATAAAAAAAACCCATCCTTCACATAATTCCGCTCCAGCCAGTGCATCGCCTCGGTAAACACGCGGGGACCCAGATAATCCGATTCAAACAACCGTCCGCGCTGATTCGCCAGATAGCGCATCACCCCGGATTTTACTTTATCCTCACTGGCAGGCCATTTGATCTCCTCCAATGCATCGCTAATCCACGGCTCACCTCCCTGCCCGCGAATCCACGAAATAGAACCAAATCCGCGATCCAGAAAATTGCCCTGGGTCATAAACATCGGCGTATCAAAAATCAGCCCGGTTGTATATCCTTCGCGCCGAAAGCGCTCGGCCATCGTGGGCAAATTCTGTTCCATTTTATCCCATGTATTAAACGGATGCCCCCACCGTCCCGTAAACAAATCGCGCCGACACGGCAGGGTTGGAAACGACCCCGAATACGCCTTTGAAAACACCAGAGATTCACGCGCAATGCGATCCATATTCGGCGTCCGTGCCCGGTCGCCATAAGCACCCACGTGATCTGCCCGCAACGAATCCAGCATCACACAAATAACGTTCACAGTTTTCTCCTCACCTTTAAAGATGTCCAACCCCCCGCAACACGGTCTCTTGAACCAGCAACTCGTGTTCGTAAGATCTATCCGGCGCGCACTCACCTCGAATAGCCGGTAAAAACGCCTCTAATTCCAAATCGTACAAATCCTGCCGCGATTGTTGTGCCACATCGACAAATTGAACACCCTCTTCAAATCCATCGCGCGCCTCGTCCAAGCACAGACGGATTTTCTCCGCAGGCTCCATCGGCTCCATAATCGCACTCCCCTTTGTGCCATACACCTCAAACCGACGCGCGTTGGGCCGCGGCTCCAGCGCCGCGATATCGACAATGGCTATCGCTCGCTCAAATTCAAAAATACCCACCCCATTATCGGTAAAACCCTCGACATCGAGCATATCCTCGCGCAAAAATGGCGTCACGCGCTCGGGTCTGCCCAAAAGATGGACAATCTGATCGAGCTGATGCCCACACAAATCGAAAAACACCCCACCCTGATGCACCGCGACAACTTTTTTCTGCGCTCTACCCAGAAACGTGGACATATGCGCCCGAACCGCAAACATATCGCCCAACAAACCCGAATGCACCCACTCTGCGATTTTGCAATACCCATCGTGATACCGAAACATGTATCCCATCTGAATCAGCAAATCCCCCTCCCGTGCCCATGCGATAATCCGCTGCCATTGATCCCAATTTTCCCCAGCGGGCTTGTCGTACCACACGTGCTTCCCCGCACGAATAATGGCCTCTGTCTGATCCAGACTCTCGACATTTGCACCCTCTGATGCAACAGCCACAATCTCATCATCCTCCAGCATCTCCGCTTCCGAATCAAACCAATAAACGCCTTCGTAACGGCCCGATTGCGCCATCTCCTCGCGGCGTCTCACATCGGGTTCAAACACACCAGCCACCTCCACCTCTGCATTGGTTTGCATTGACTGCAATTTTCCGACTGCGTGACCGTGTTTTGTTCCGTATTGCGCCATTTTAATCATTGCTCACCCTCCTAAATGTCAATAAATCCCTCTTGTGCCCGTTCTCGTTCCGCCATATCCAGAATGCGTCGAATCAGCAAACTCTCCAGACGTGGGATATTCGCCTTACCACTTTCAAAAAGATCCATAATCGCCCCGGTAGAACGCGGAAAAATCACCGCCCGATCCACCTCCATATACCGCGTCTCCTCAGTCGTCGTCACAACAGCAGCCTGCGGCGTCCTGTGTTTTTCATTCAGATTGATCACCGCCGTTCGGTTGCCCGTAAAATCGATCAAAATCTGATTGTACTTCCCCTTACTCCGACGCATCAGCCGTTTTGCCCCCGTCCCCATACAACTCACCACAATTTCTGTCGGATGAATACCGTACTCATCGAAAGACCGCCCACTCTGCCAGACAACCATGTGTTTCACCTTGCGGGGACCGACTTCTCGCACAAAATCCTGCACATTGCTATACCGCAGTGCAGACGAAGTCTGTATTGGAACGCGGTACTTATCTGCAAACGCGAATATCTGTTGTGCCGTATTGAGATCGGGCGCAAATGTCTTATCCACATAAGTCGCCTTGCCAAATGGAAAAATCGCCTCACACATAGCCAGATGTCGCTCCGGATTCCTCGGCGCCAGAACGAGATAATAATCGACCGCATCGTTCAGAGCCTGCACGTCCGGAAAATAGGGCACCCCATTTTCCTCTGCCCATGCGAGGCTCGACTTCTGGCGAATACCCGTACAACCCGTCACCTCAAATCCCCGGTCCTTCAATTCATTCCTGAACGCACTCAAATACACATTTGAGTGAAAATTATTCAGATCGAGATCGTAAAAACCAACGCGTTTCAAGCGGCGACCTCCTTTCAGAATAGGGGTCAGTAGATTACCTCAAACCCAGCCGTTCATACTGTTCCGGGGGCGCATCACATGCTTCCATCCCCTGAATCAACAGATCCACCATTCGTTTTTCAACCTCCGGATCCTCCAGAGGCTTTTCCTGTTTTGGATCCTGTTCCAAATCGTATAACAAGGTCCCAAAATCATGGATTCTCAACAATCTGGGACTAAATCCCTTGCTATCCCGCCCAGTGTGAATCTTCAGCACCTCACACCCTTTGGTAAAACTGAGCGGTTTGGAAAGCGCCATCTTACCCACCAATTCCTCTGGGGCAAAATGAGATCGAATATGGGTTGGCATCAACGTATATTCAAACAAAGGCTGATTTTCCCGATCTGCCGATGCCCGCATATACACATACCGCCCATCCGTCACATTGCCCTGATGTCCGTGCATCCCAAAAACCGCTGCATCCCGCACCGCCGTATCGTTATCCACCGCATCGCCAAGTGGTTTGCCGAGCATATCCACCGTCGGCTCCAAACCAAAAAAGTCCAGCAACGTCGGCCCCAGATCAATCGACGGCTGTACCAATGCCTCCCGCCGTTCCCCTTTCTTACCACATCGCGGATCCCATACAAAAAACGGTGTATGGGCCACTTCCTCATAAAAAGGCATCCACATCTTTGCCCAGCAATCGTGCTCACTCAGCA
>JAPOXY010000187.1 GCA_026706845.1 Gemmatimonadota bacterium | reverse complement strand
GCTCAAAAATTATCTGATTGACAATTTTGAAGCACAGGCTAAAGTAGTGCGTATTTTCTGCGACAATATTCCCAATTTGCGCCAGGCCGTGCGCGGCGAAGCCTTCGTCTTCCTGAAAAACTGGGGAACAGTCAACGCTTGATAAAATGGTCGAAAAGTTTTATATTGCTCACTTATCTGTGTTTATTAAAAGTACTATATCCTCCCTCAGCCATAGATAAATCACTCTCACCTTTACCCGGATTTATTGTATGAAAAAATATTTGACTTTAATGTTTATCTCCCACAATGAAGGTTATATCAAAGAATACCATCTCTCACGACCCAAATTTATCGGCATTATAAGTACATTATGCCTGCTCCTATTGCTCTCACTCGGCTATGTTGCCACAATTGGCAAAAGGGAAAGACTTGCCGAACTCAAGGAGGAAAACACGGCACTCCAACGCGAATTTGTCTTAATACAAGAAGAATTGGAAAACATGCGCCACAACATGGACCAGCTACAGGAAAAAGATCGCATCATGCGCGCCTGGGTTGACCTGTCCGAACCGAGTGACGAAGTCCGTCAAATAGGTGTGGGGGGCGGAGAGGCCATACTGCCAGAATGGGAAAGTGCCGTTTCAGACGATGTCTCAGATCTTCTGACTGATAACCGCACCAATATGGATCAACTCTTGCGAGAAGCGCACTTTCTGAAAACCAGTTTTGATACGATTTTGACAGTACTCAGCCAAGACATCCAGATGCGTCAGCACATCCCTTCAATTACCCCCGTACGGATGGAAAATCCGAGAATATCGTCGGGATTTGGCTACCGTCGCGATCCATTCACTGGTCGCAGACAATTTCACTTTGGTATCGATTATCCCGGTCGCAGGGGCACGCCCATTATCGCCACAGCCGATGGGAAAATAGACAAAATTGACCACAACAGACGTTTGGGATGGTATGTGATTATCGACCACGGCTATGGCCTGAAAACCCTGTATGGACACCTGAACAGAAAGCCACATGTCAAGCTCGGAACGCGCGTCAAACGCGGTGAAAAGATTGGAGAGATGGGCAGGACAGGACGCTCAACAGCGCCTCATCTCCATTACTCAGTCTATAAAAATGGCGATCCCGAAAATCCCAAACACTACATCTTTGATCAAAAAACGCGCTCTTTGTTTTAACGAACCAGAAGGGAAACTATGAGTTCCAGTACACTTTCCGTTTATAGTTCGCTATCTGTCGCAATGGTCTGGTCTGGTCATCCCGTCGGATTTGATCTATTGACCCACGGCGATGTGCAATTTATCGCGTTTTACAATGCCGAGCGCAAAATAACCGTTGGAATGCGAAAGATAGATGAAGAGACCTGGATATTTGCACACCCCGAAGGTATATGGCTGGAGAATCGGGGCCGACTGTCATCGGAGGTCGGATGGGACAGTCACAATTCACTGACCATGGCCATCGACGACGATGGTCATATTCATTTGTGCGGAAATATGCATGTGGATCCCTTGATTTATTTTCGCACAACGCGCCCTCTCGATGTCACGAGTTTTGAACGCATAGACTTTATGGTCGGCAAAAATGAGGATCGCTGTACCTACCCCGTGTTTATGCGCGGTCCCAATAATGAATTAATTTTTCGATTTCGAGATGGCAGCAGCGGCAATGGCGTCGATTTTTATAATGTGTATGATGTCCAGACAAAAACCTGGCACCGAATGCTCAGCACGCCATTGCTCGATGGGCTCGACCGCATGAATGCGTATGCGCGCATGCCCGAAAAAGGGCCAGACGGGATTTATCACATGGTCTGGATCTGGCGCGATACACCCGATTGTGCGACCAATCACAATATTTCTTATGCACGCAGTCCAGACCTCATATCCTGGGAAACAGGCGGTGGCAACACACTAACTTTGCCAATTACAATAGAAAGCGGTGCCACTGTCGATCCCGTACCCCCAGGGGGTGGGTTGATCAATATGACGCAATCACTGGGTTTTGACGACCAGAAGCGCCCGGTGATCAGCTATCACAAACACGACGAAAATGGATACACACAAGCCTATTGTGCGCGTTTGGAAAATGGCGAGTGGGTATTTTACAAAGTGAGTGATTGGACCTATCGGTGGGAGTTTGGGGGGGGCGGCTCTATCGGTGCTGAAATTCGATTGGGCGGCGTCGAGCCAGAGGCCGATGGGGGCCTCAGCATGAGCTATTGGCATATAAAAGAAGGCCAGAGAATCTGGAAATTACATCCTCAAACCCTGGAAGTGATCGGGACATACCCACCACCTGATAGCGAGATTCCCGATGAGTTAGAACAAGTGACATCTGATTATCCGGGCATGACTGTCAACCTCCGCGGTGCTCGCGGCAAGGGAACACGACCCGATGAGCAATACATCTTGCGCTGGGAAACACTGGACCGCAACCGCGACAGACCCAGAGAAAAAATCCCACCGCCGAGTGAATTGAGACTCTATATCCTCCGTCAAAAATAAACCCTCCGGTGATTATCAGGGGACTTTTGGATTGCGTTCATTTTGTACGTTATATCCCCTTTGGGCGTAAAATCTGGACTTCAATTCCATAATTTACGCCGAAATTTGGAATAAACGACCAAATTTTACGTCAATAATGTCCAACGAGATATAATTGGCACCTGATTTTTAAACTCAAATATTCGAAAAAAATATTTGGGATTCTGGGATGATATTGCCCGCTATTGCACAACAGTAATGGCGGATTTTTTTGTTTGGAGATAAGATTTCATAGCTTATTTTTTATTTTTGCATATTGTTTCGCAATCGTATTAAAAAGGAGACGACATGAGTACTGATACATTTCGCGGGGTACTTACCATACCCTCAACGCCGTTTAAGCAAAATGGAGATGTCGATTGGGGCGATCTCAAGCGCGTGCTGGATTTTTGTATCACCTGCGGCGCGCACGGAATTGTCTGGCCCGTAAATGCCAGTAGTTTTCCCGTATTGACCGACCAGGAACGCCTGCACGGGATGCAGATGGTCGTAGAACACACCGCCGGGCGCGTTCCAGTAATTCTCGGCGTTCAGGGGGCGAGTGGAAATCACGCGGCGATGTTCGCGCGTCACGCGCAGGCATTGGAAGCCGATGGCGTCATCGCAATGGCCCCTTATATAGAGCCAATCGAAGACGAAGATGCGATGGTGCGCTATTATCAGGGAATAGACCGCGAAGTGGATATGCCAATTTTTATACAAAATCACACGCGGGGCAGCGAGTTATCAATCGACACAGTCGTGCGCTTAATCAACGAAGTAGAACACATAGAATACGTCAAAGAAGAAACCTTTCCCCCGACACACATGACTACGGGATTGATCGAGCAGGCGGGACCAAAATTGAAAGGCGTATTTGGCGGAGCCAGCGGCCGCTATTTATTGCTCGAACATCCGCGCGGCGTGGCAGGACAAATGCCCGGCTGTCACATAACAGATGTCGTGGTGCGCCTGTGGAATGCCCTGGAAGCCGGAGATTTAAAAGAGGCAAAACGGGTATATGGCATCATGGCCCCCCTATTCGCGCTCGAGACAATAAAAGGCACCAATTATCCCGAAATACTGCGCCGCCGCCAGGTCATAAAAAGTTCGCACAGCCGTTTGACAACCCGTTTTCCAACTCAAGATGCGTACGATCACGCGGCACTCGACGATATTTTGCGGGACCTGGAACCGCTATTTACATGGAACGAAAAGCCACTGCTATACGGTCCCCCCGAATGGCTTAAAGATCAAGTTGGATAAAAGATTTATTAAAAGGAGCAAAAAATGTCGAACCACCGTCCGAATGTCCTCTGGCTCTTTCTCGAAGATGTGAACCCGTGGATGAGTTGTTACGGCGACCAGACCGTACACACGCCGAATATAGACGCGCTCGCTGCATCGGGCGTAAAATTTGATCGGGCTTATCAAACCTCTGGCGTGTGCTCGCCTTCGCGCTCGGCGACCATTACGGGAATGTATCAAACCACCATAGGTGCGCACAACCACAACAGTTCATATCCCCTTTTACCCGAAGGGATAAAGACAATACCCGAGTATTTTCGAGATGCCGGATATTACACATTTAACGAGGGCAAAACACATTACAATTTTGTCTTTGAATCAGATGTATTATTTAACCACCATGGGAGCATGGATTTCAAAGGGGCAGAAAACGGAAGCGACTGGTCCGGATGTCCCCAGGACCAACCGTTCTTCGGACAAATTCAGCTTCGGGGCGGCAAAAGCATCGGCCTGCTCAAAGGACCGGGCATAGATCCCGCCTCGGTACCCGTGCCATCGTTCTATCCCGATCACGAAATCATCCGCAAAGAAATCGCCCTGCACTACGATTGTATCTCGCACACAGATAGACAAGTGGGATGGATTCTGGAGCGACTACAAGAAGATGGATTGCGCGAAAACACGATCATTTTTTTCTTCAGCGATCACGGCATGCGGTTGCCGCGGCACAAGCAATTTATTTACGAAGGTGGTCACAAAATCCCATTGATCATTTCCTGGCAGGGCAATACAGATATCGTAAATCCTGGCAGCGTGCGCTCCGACCTCATCAGCGGCATTGACATCGGTCCCACCTCACTCGCGCTCGCAGGCCTTGATGTGCCCGATTACATGGAAGGCCAAAATCTGTTTGGCGAACGCTTTGTCGAACGCGACTACGTAATAGCCGCAAAAGACCGCTGTGATTTCACAATAGATCGCATGCGCACGGTGCGCACCCAGCGGTATCGCTACGTGCGAAACTTTATGACAGATCGCCCTTTTATGCAGGCGCAGTACCGGGATGGATCGGATTATATGGAACTGATGCGGACCATGCACGCCAGGGGTGAACTAACGCCCGAACAGGCATTTTTCTGGGCAGAGGAACGCATCGCAGAAGAATTTTACGATTGTGACGCCGATCCCGAAGAAGTGAATAATCTCGTAGATGATCCAGACCATGCCGAAGCCTTGCAACACCACCGCGATATTCTGACACAGTGGATTGCCCAGACCGATGACAAAGGCCAATATCCCGAATCCGAAATTGGCTTGCGACCAGTGCTGAAACAGTGGGGAGATAAGTGTGTGAATCCGGAATATGATGAAATAAAAAAGGAGATATAATGACCAGACCAAATATTCTCGTGATGTTGACCGACGATCAGGGTTGGGGCGATTTGAGTGTACACGGCAACACAAATCTCAACACGCCCAATGTGGATTCTCTCGCACGAGATGGCGCCCTATTCGACCGATTTTACGTCTGCCCGGTATGCGCGCCCACGCGGGCAGAGTTTTTGACGGGACGCTACCATCTGCGCGGCGGAGTCCACGGCGTGAGTACTGGTGCCGAGCGATTAAATCTCGATGAAACCACCATTGCCGATATCTTCAAAGCCGCTGGATACGCCACGGGTGCTTATGGCAAGTGGCACAATGGCACGCAACACCCCTATCATCCAAACGCGCGGGGATTTGATGAGTTTTTTGGGTTCTGTTCCGGGCACTGGGGACAATATTTCGATGCCGAACTCGAGCACAATGGCGAACTCACGCGCGGAAAGGGGTACTTACCCGATGAGTGTACAGATCGCGCGATGGATTTTATGACAGCAAATGTCGAACGCGGTCAACCCTTCCTCTGTTATCTCCCCTACAATATCCCACACACCCCATTTCAGGTGCCCGACGAGTTTTACGAGCCATTCCGCGACAAACCGATTGAGATGCGGGCGACCAATCCCGACCAGGAAGAGATAGTCCGCACGCGAGCGGCACTCGCCCTGTGTGAAAATATCGATTGGAATGTGGGACGCTTACTGGACAAACTCGACGAATTGGGAATCGCGGAAGACACCATTGTATTTTATTTTGGAGACAATGGCCCCAATGGCGCGCGCTGGAATGGCGGGATGAAAGGCACAAAAGGATCAACAGATGAAGGCGGCGTGCGCGTGGCGGGCTTGCTGCGCTGGAAGGGGCATATTCAAGCAGGCACGGTAATTGAAGAAATCGCCGGCGCGATTGATTTATTGCCCACATTTGCCGACCTCACGGGTATCGACTTAAAAGTTGAAAAACCCCTGGATGGACGCAGCCTCAAACCCCTGCTATTGGGCGAAGATGTCGAATGGTCTGACCGCATCATCCTATCACATCAGCGGGCACAATTGAGCGCACGCAATCAGCGCTTCCGATTGGACATAGAAGGCAAATTATACGATATGGTCGCCGACGGTGGACAGACAACAGATGTGTCCGGAGAATATCCCGATGTTCACGCGGAATTGTCAGATGCAGTAGCAAAATATCACGCCGAAGTCTTGCCCGTCAACGACGACCGCCCCTTTGCCACGGGCTACTGGAAAACGACCCGCTTGCCCGCACGAGACGGCGTACATCACGGCACAGTCCAGCGCAGTGCTGGCGCGCCCAATTGCTCATATTTTACGCACTGGACCCAGGTAGGCGATCGGATGACCTGGGATATTGAAGTCGGCACAACGGGCGACTATGAAGCGGCGGTTTATTATACATGCCCTGAAGAAGATGTGGGATCAACCGTCGAACTGGCATTTCACCCCACGCACGGCCAGACGACAAAAGTTCAAGGACAGGTGACTGACGCACACGATCCACCGCTAATCGGCGCATCAGATGATCGCTATCCCCGCGGAGGCGAGTCCTATGTAAAGGATTTTGAGCCATTGACATTGGGAACACTCCATCTAAACGCGGGCAGGGGCACATTGACCTTACGCGCCCTTGACGTACCCCATTCCCAGGTGATGGATGTGCGACGCGTGATGCTGACGTTGAAGGAATAGCAAAGAAATATGAACGATCGAAAATGCAAAAATGTGGACAAATACGCCCTACTTCTCTACCTTTGAAAAATCGAGGCAAACGACTTCAACTTGAATATTCTGCGTTATGTAGATACATTTGAGGAAGAGAAGGTATTGAGATCGGGCAGTTAGTGGAGAGTTGATATAGGGTATGGGGAGATGGAGGGCTTGTTACAAGGTATCCGCCAATGAAAGGAAACCTTTATCACGAACGAAGCGAATAATTTGAGCCTGAACGCAGATGAAAGGGTAAAAATATGAGCAAGGGACCTATAGAAAATCCTACCGAGAGATTCGACAAGACCATCGTATTAAAGATACATGCCTTCGAAGATATCATCCCCAAGAATGTCTTCTACATTACCGGATCGGCAGGCAATATCTCGACCTTCATCATCCACAAGCACGGCGATAATACCATTTCCGATGACCACACCAGGTTGGAGCCGATGTATGGAACTATGGCCTATGGAGAGCCTGTCAAGCGGATTGTGATTTCCCGTAAAACTTTGAGAATCAAACGAAATCCTCAACAGGTCTATTGGAAACCGATCATTGTCCCAGAGATCAGCACGTTAGATGATCGTGCGAATGAACTTGTGCAGTTAGTTCAATCTTGGGTGGACGAGGGAGATGCTGACGAACAGCGAGAAACACTCGAATACCTCATTCAGGCTTTGGATGAAGATCGGCCGTCCAACCGTAAACTCTTCCCAAAGGAACTGAAAGGAAAGAGTTGGTGAGCCAGACCATACTGCTCGACAGCGGCCCTCTTAGTATGGTAATACACCCAAAGAGTTCGGGAAAAGCCATGCAGTTTAAAAACTGGTTTCAGCAGTTAGTAGCCAGCGGCGCAACAGTGATAGTGCCAGAGATCGCAGACTACGAGGTTCGACGCGAGTTGCTCAGAGCGCGCAAAACCAGAAGTATTCAGCGGCTTGACGCGCTTATCACCAAGACCGAATACCTGGAGATCACAACCGAAGCTATGCGCCAGGCTGCAAAGTATTGGGCCGATGCCCGCCAACAAGGCCGACCAACTGCAGATGACAAAGCACTTGATGTCGATATGATCCTGGCGGCGCAAGCAGCAACGCTGAACCGGACTAACGTGATTATCGCGACGACGAACGTAAAACATCTGTCTCCTTTCACTCAGGCAATGCTCTGGTCCGATATTGGTCCGTAAATTTCGAACAGTTCAAACAGGGATTTACATACAGAATGATAGTGAAAAATGAACCGTTGCTAAAGAGATAGCGGACGAAAGCGATTTTCTCAAACAAATTGCCTAATAATATTGCCCACAAAATCATAGAATGATACAGAAGCTTCTTACTGGAAAGTGGTAACTAAAAAGTTAAAATGTAAGGTAATAAATATGGCTACATCAAGCCAAAATGATATAGGATATACGACAAAAAGAATTCTGGATATCCAGAGCTTAAATCAATGTGCATTTCCAGGATGTACGAATCCTTTGGTTGAGCCAGGTACAGGACAATCAAACCCTGCTGTTGTTAGTGATATATGCCACATTTACGCTTCGAGCCCTAATGGTCCAAGAGGGCAAGGGAGTCTCACAGAAGAGGAACTAAAGTCTATAGACAACCTGATTTTGCTTTGCCCGAATCACCATAGGGTGGTGGACCGTCAACCTGAAACTTATACAGCCGAATTGCTCAAACAATGGAAGGAAGAGCATGAAGCTAAAGTGAAAAGTCAGCATCCCAGTGGTTTAGATATTATAAGGGCACTTGTCGATGAAAAAATCAAGGATGAAACCGATATACTCCGTAAATCTCGCTTTTTTGCCGAGTTTGACAGTACCCGATCTTCATTAGAACTCGCGAGAAAGTTGGTAGAAGGAGAACTTTCGGTTGGTACTAATGCTGTAAGGAGACATGCTCTTGCCTGGTGTGTGCGAATCCTATCTACCAAAAAATTGGATAAAGCAAAAGAATATCTCAATCATGCAAAAAAATTAGGTACTTGCGAAGAAATAGATATAGCAGACGCCTTTATATCGTCACAGAAGGGTGATAAAAGCACTGCTCTAAGTGCCCTGACAAGCATTGATTCACCAATGTCTCTGTCCGCAGCCCTCATAGTTGTCGCAAATCATGATGGGTCACAGGAGGCTGTTGACTGGCTAAAGACCGTCGGTATTGACACTGCTGATTTGGCCCCCGAAGGCAAACGGTTTCTTTTGCAGTGTCAGCTTGAACTCAATGAATGGAAGGCAGCACAAGAATGTCGTGATGTACTGACCGATGACGATATGCGTGACACCCCTGTCCTCCATCACATGGTGGCTATAACGCACCTCCTAAGTACAGTGCATGCCGAATTTCGGTCCGTTGTGCTTAGACAACTACCATTATCAGCGGCAAACTTTCCGCTTGCTTCAAGCGAGTCTGCAATTAACGCTCGGCGAACAGCACGCAGCTACTTCATTGAGAGTAAAAAAGCTGCATGTCAGTTAAACCTTCCTCGTGCAGCCGCAATAGCTGAAGAGTACGCACTTTGGCTTGAACTCAAGGATCCGGATCCAGATGAATCAGATAAAGGGCGAAAGCGACTGGAGTCTAAACTTCACAACCTCAAATCCGCTCTTCGTTTTGTGCGTCTTGGTATTGAATTTGGAATCAAGTTGAAACTAGATGAAGTCGAACGCGAAATTGACCGACAAATTGCCCTCAATGGCAAGATTACTCTCGACGCCGCACTTGCTCGCTTTGCCATCGCTTTTACACATAAGAACCCGGAATATATTGCAGACTACATTGCCCATCACTACAACGATCTTGCCAACTACATTGACAAAAAACTCATGCTGTCTCTCCAAATCGAGTTACTTTCTCAAGCGGGACAGCTTGAGAAGGCAAATGAGTGCTTGGATATTCTTTTAAAAGAAGGAATTTCTGAGGCTGCGAAAAGCAGATTCATTAGAATAATTGCTGAAGCAAAAGGGATTGATCCAGTTAATAGCCTAAAAGCACAGTTTAAAAAGACAGGTAGCCTGAGTGTTTTAACAACCCTTGTTGGCAAACTTGAAGATAGAAACGACTGGAATAGTCTTTGCGAATATGGCAAAATTCTGTTTAAAGAAACCAACGAGTTGAGCCATGCGGAGGGGCTGGCACGCGCTTTATATAATTCAAAGCAGAATGAACAGCTTATAAAGTTTGTAAAATCAAACGAGGAGCTTTTAGACCAATCCGAGAACCTACAAATGTTCTATTGCTGTTCTTTGTACCACGAGGGAGAGCTACTGGAGGCTCGCTCCGAATTGGTGAAACTGAATGATGATTGGGATGATGAGAGCTACCGCACACTACAGATAGATTTAGCAATCGCTTTAGGTGACACCAACTCCCTTTCTGCATTTGTTGCGAAAGAGTGCCGGGAAAAAGGCAAGAGAAATGCTCAGGAATTGATACGCACAACTCGACTGGCCCTTTGTTTGGATTCTATTCCCCAGGCAAAAGAGTTGATATTTGAGGCGGCCAGAAAAGGAAATGATGATGCTGGTATATTAGGTACAGCCTGTTCTCTTGCAATTAGCGCAGGTTGGGAAGAGAATGAAGTCTTGCAATGGATGCACAAGGCCGTCTCACTCTCTGGAGACGATGGTCCAATCTGGAGGATGACACCGAAAGATTTCTTGGACCAAATGCCTGAGTGGAATCGTCAAGCATCTGAAATATGGCAGATGTTGATCCGTGGCGACATTCCGATGTTTCTTGCAGATCAAGGCATCAATAAATCTCTTAGCGATTTGATGCTTTTCCCCTCTTTGGCGAATCCATTGGAGAACGATCCACGGCAACGAGGAGCTATTCCCGCGTATAGTGGTCAAAGGGAACCATTATCCCTCGATATTAATAGGCAAATTGGAATAGATGCAACCGCATTGCTCACCTTGAGCTTTCTGAATTTACTTGATGAGGCATTGGATGCTTTTGATACAGTACATATACCACATTCAACTCTTGGTTGGCTTTTTGATGAAAAACAGAGAGTTGCATTTCATCAGCCAAGTCGGATTAGGGATGCGGTTCAAATAAGCCATTTGCTGACCAATGGTGCATTAAATAAGCTCTCACCGAGTACTGTGTTCAACAGTGACTTATCAGCTCAAGTTGGGGACGAATTGGCACTGTTAATAGCAGAGGCGGAAAAGGTGAGCGGCGATGATGATACTCAGCGCATCGTTGTTCGACCATCTCCGGTTTACCGGATCGCCTCTCTGATGGAGAAAGAAGCAGACTTAACAGCGCACACCACCGTTCTAAGTAGTTGTCAATCCATTGTGGATAAATTATGGGAAAAAGGCCGAATCACGAGATCAAAGAAAAAGGAAGCCTGTGCCTACTTGCAACTACATGAAAAATTCTGGACAGGTCAGCCAGAGATAGATGATGGAGCAATACTGTATTTAGATGACCTCGCTATAGCCTATTTCCAGTATCTTGGGATATTGGAAAAACTAAAAGCCGCAGGCTTCAAACCCATTATTTTGCCAAAAAAAGTATCTGAAATAGATCAACTAATTTCTTATAAAAATATTTCTGGTGAGGCCAAGGATATCATAGAATGCATACGGTCTGCCGTCAATTTGCGGATAGAGTCAGGAAAAATAAAAGTAGGTAGACAAATCAATGCTGATCAACCAACAGACCAGTCAATATCTCATCATCCAACCTTTGGCGTTTTCTCTTTAGAGAAAGGGTGTGACGCAATCATTTCGGATGACAGGTTTCTTAATCAGCATCCCAGTATTAAAAATAACAACTCATCTATGCCAGTATTTTCAACCTTGGATCTTATAGATACACTGGTCTCTACTGACTCTATAACGGCTGAAGAACGACTGGAGTACAGGACTTGGCTTCGTCAGGCCGGATATATTTTTATACCTGTAAGCGAATATGAACTCGCACATCATCTCAATGCTTCTATGGTTGAGGATGGCAAAGTTGTTGAGACAGCAGAATTAAAAGCTATCCGGGAAAACATTCTTCAGGTTCGAATGAGTAACTGGCTTCAACTTCCCAAAGAGGCACATTGGCTCGTTGAGTTTCAAAGAACTTTCGTCCATGTACTAAAAGACCAATGGAAAGCCGATGCTGACTTTTCGATTGCACGAGCACGCTCAAACTGGATTATGGATCAGATTGACATTCGCGGCTGGGCGCATAGTTATGGCACAGAGAATGGCACTGACATTGTCAGGGTGGGACGCAGTGCATTCATTATGTGGCTACTCACCCCTCCGGTTGAAGAGCCACAGCAAATCAAGGACGAATACTGGAATTGGATAGAAGGTAGGATTTTAGCTCCGATTAAAGAACAATATCCCGATCTGTATCTTGAGCTTGTCGAATGGCATAGAAGATGGATTGCGGAAACTGCTGATATGGATCTAATCGAGGGAAGTGGAAATGATGGATAGTCCTTATGTCAAGTCTGCATTAGCACAAACAGCTTTGGATCTTACTCCTCCACTTATACGTGAGACTTTGCTTAAGAAGTCAGATTTTCGGGAGGAGTATAGTCTTAAAGCGGATGCGACTCTTTCCTTTCCTGATATTGGTACTACATTTCACCTTTCCAGTCTGCACAATGCGGCCCGAAGCGTTCTTTCAGGTGCATTGGAAAAAAAAGTGAATGATACGAAGGGACAAAAATGGAGGCTAAAGAACATAAGCGAGAAAGGAGATTTGCCGCATCTTTCACTTTCTCGCGGCGAAAAGAA
Organism: Gemmatimonadota bacterium; assembly: GCA_026706845.1. Lineage (NCBI taxonomy): Bacteria > Pseudomonadati > Gemmatimonadota > Gemmatimonadota bacterium. The sequence continues at coordinate 471 of JAPOXY010000187.1, read as the reverse complement.
ATCTCCTCTATATAGCCTTGCGGCACTTTCCCCAGATAGAGATATACGTCTTCGCTTCCTTGATGAAGCTATTTCCGACGTCAATCTGCCCACCAGTGCATCGGATTCATGGCGTAATATTCTTTCAGAACGTGCCCTTGAAGATGACGAAATTGATGAGTGCCTCAGTGAGTTTCGCGATACGCCGGTCCAAATAGTACGTACTATACAGAGTGAGATCAGGGCCGGAAAAATTGACATGTCCTCTCTGGTTCCCCCTTCCCGGAGATATTTTGAAAGACTTGTGGGCGAATATGATGACAGTAATTCCATTTGGGAATATGCTGCCAATAGTGGCAGATCGCTCTTTGCTCAACTGTCTGACTGGCATCCCTATTATGGCTTTTTGTTTAGCCTCTTTCTATCACTACATTCCTGGCTAACAGACGAAATCAATATCGATCAATTGAGTAATGAAGACCTTGTACGCGC
>JAPOXY010000186.1 GCA_026706845.1 Gemmatimonadota bacterium | reverse complement strand
CTGCGGCAAGCTGTTTGCGGTCACCCGTCCAATCGATCTTGTGGATGACCTCGACCCCTCTTGTTGTCCAGCCCTCGGGTGCTACATCGGCCATCTGGTAATCCGCGATTTTCTCTCCCTGCGCGTCAAAAACAAAAGGCTTTTGATGCTCGTTATAGCGGCTCCGACACCATATCTCCAGGCCCGGTCGCTCCAGGTCGAACTCGCCGACCGCCGCATTCTGGGGTTCCTGGTGGCGAAAGTGCGTTTCCCAGAAGAGTTGTTTGTGGTTGTAGAGGAAAATGCGATTGCCGCCCCCTTCTTCTAAGGCGACGATTTCCAAGCCCGGTACATTGGGTAGCACGTCGTAGATGAAGATCGAGTCGATGTGACCTTTCAGGGGAATCCGCAGTAAAATTTTGCCATCGGCAGAGACGACCGTAGCGCCGATCACTTCGTCTTGTCCATCTCTATTCAGGTCCGCCAGCCGTGCGCCGTTGTGGGCGCAGGCAACGAAATCGTCGCGTTGCCACAGGGGGACAAAATGTCTGCGCCGGAGATCAGCCAGCGCATAGGCCGCGAGAAAGCGCCCCATGCGGTAACCTTTGGCATTGGTGGCCTGGAGGAGTAAATCTCGATCTCCCGCGCCGCGGAAATTGGCTACGACCAGGTGCTCCCAGCGTTGGGCGCCTTTGGGGATGGGCGGCTTTGCGGTCCACTGCTTGCGCCCTGTAGTGCCATCAATTACGTGGAGCGTGCCATCCCGGGTAAGGAACAGCACTTCGACCTGTTCATCGCCATCGACGTCTGTAACCTGAACACCTGGACCGTGATGACCGGGTAGGCCGACGCGCTCTGAGGAGCCGCCTACCCAGAGGTCGGTTTCGATTACCCAGAGTTTGCGGCCATCGTGGGCATGAGCCGTGAGATAATTGGGAACGGTGACCAAGTAATCCATGCGTCCATCTCCATTCAGATCGGCGACAATGAGGCCGCCAGCAGAATCCGTAGGGCCGGGAATATCCAATTGGATGACGAATGGATTTACGGGGTATTCAGGCCAGTGCGACCGCATGTTCCCAGGGGTGGAACAACTGGCTAGCATCAACAGCGTCAGAAGACTTTGCAATGCCAATGTGATTATTCTCATATGCTTTCTCTTTGAATTTCGACGAAGCATTTATTTTTTTTCGGCAACCGTCCCTTCTACCTTTTTATTTCCCGCCTGTAGCCGCGCGGCCTGGCTGGCAGAGCCTATGTGCATGTTGTTGTACGCGTCTTCTGAGGATTTGAATGGTCCGTCGTAATTCTGGCGGCCGTGCCAGTTCAGGTTTGTGTACATTGGATTAACGTGGCCCACTTCTTTCTCGCGTTTGGCAATATAGGCTTCCATTCGCCCGCGCAACAGGGCGACCATTTCGGGTTCTCGATCTGCCAGATTCGTGGTTTCGCCCGGGTCCTGGATCAGATTGTAAAGCTCCACTTCGGGCTTAAAATGGAAGTCGGGTTCCAATGCCACGATCAACTTCCACTCGGGTGTGCGCCAGCCGTGTTTTCGCATCCAGGTACACTCGGTGATATAAAATTCCGACTCGTGCGTATGGCGTTTTCCCTCGATCATCGGGATCAAGCTGCGCCCGTCAAACGCGATGTCTGTTTCTATATTTAAGAGTTCCAGGATCGTCGGTGTCAGGTCTTTGTGCTGATTATAGCCCTTTACGCGCACGCCTTCGGGCAACTGTCCGGGTAGGCGCATCGCGAGGGGTACTTTCAAGGTGCACTCGTACATCCCGTGATGATCAAAATAGCAATCGTGCTCGTCGAGGGTCTCGCCGTGGTCGCCGTTGATTACGACGAGGGTATTATCCCTCAGGCCCAGTTCATCAATACGGGTGAGCAGGCGCTGGATACACGCGTCCATATAGGCGATTTCACCGTCGTATTGCGCCACTACAAAATCGGCGTCCGTAATGCCCGGCGGCATCCAGCTCAAATGGAAGTCTCGAAACGGTTTAAATGCTTTTACCGGTTCCATGGTGGTTTTGGACGGGTCGCACGGGTCTTTGCTGTAGAACATCGAATCGTACGGTGGCGGCGGCAAATAGGGTGCGTGCGGATCCATGTGTCGCAAAAATAGGAAAAACGGTTTGTCACCCGCGGCCAGGCGTTCCAGTTCGGGCAATGTCACTTCGTTGAGCAATTCGGCTTTGTGCAGCGGACGCTCGTCCCAGCTTCCCCACGCTCTGAAGTTCACATATTCGTCAAAGCCGCGAGAACTCGGATTTCCCGTAAAACCCACACACACGGTTTCATAGCCTTCTGCGCTCAAAATTTCGGGCAAGGTAGTGACATCCTCTGTCAATCCGCCGCGGTGGCGCAGTGCCACGACATCGGTCGAAAAACAATCCATGCCCGTCAGCATTGACGCATAAGCCGGTGTGGTGGGTATATGCGCGCTGAATGTGTTTTCGAACAAGACGCCCTGTGTGGCAAATTTGTCGATATGCGGTGTTGTGAGCCGATTATAGCCATAACAACTCATGTGATCGGACCACAAACTGTCGATTCCAAATAAGATTATATTCTGCTTTGCCATGCTATTCTCCAATTAAAAATTTGCGACAATTTTTCTGAATCCATCGCCATAAGCTTTTAAGGTTGCATCTGCATCGTGATCGCTGCCGGACTTGTGGATTACTTCCACGGAAAAGAAGCCGTCAAATTCGGCATCGTGCAATAATTTTAGGGGCGTGACATAGTCCAGGTCGCCTTCGCCCAGACCGACTGTTGTAATTTTTCCATTTTCGGTGTCATAACGCCCGTCGTGTGCGTGCAGGTGTTTGGCCATCGCACCAATTGTCTGCATGGTTTCTTCGGGTCGCTCCATATAGCGCTGGGTGTGCATGAGGTCCCACAATACGCCGAGGTTGGGGTGATTCACTTTTTCTACCACTGCGCGGACCTGGGTCGAGACACACCATTCGTCGTGCGTTTCCATCATGACAATGACGCCGCGCTCGGCCGCGTGATCCATGACGCGCTTGTATGCCTCAGCCGTGCGGTTCACCATCCAGAATACTTCGCCCTTACCGCGTGCGCCGCCAAATGTGCGAATCAATCCAGCACCCAGATCAGCCGCGAGATCTATTGCTGCGTTGGCCTCGGCGATGGATTTGTCCAAATCTGCTGGGTCTTCTGCAGCAAATTTTGCTCCGGTAGCTACACAGGATATTTTTAAACCAGCATCTTCTATTTTCGCCCGCGCTGCATCTCGATCAGCCGCAGGCATGTCCAGTTCAAAGCCCGAGGCGTGTCCCCATCCCGCGCGAGGTTCCAATCCTTCGAAACCATGGCGCTGCATTCCGTCGATGATCTGCTCGATAGACCAATCTGGACACACGCTCGTCATCGTTCCCAACCGAATCATCATCTGCTCCTTTCCTATTCCAGTGTTGTTCTCGAAATATCGGTGCTTAACCTAATGCCATACTTCCACTATCGCAAGCGGAAAAGGGATCAATTGATATGAGCCAACCAATAATAGGTCAGTTTTTTTTCCTGTATGGAACGCGCGAGGCCATTTTCTGATCTAAGAATACAAGACCGGGGTTCGCTTCTGCATGAATGTAGGGGTATCGCTGTACAGATGTAGCCACATTCCATGGCGTAGCGGAGCGGGCAGTATCGGTCTTTTTTATGTGTACAAACTATAACAATTTTAACAATTTATTACAATTTTTATGGGAACGAAGTGACCTGCTGATTGTCTAAAATACTGTAGCCGCAAAGTGCGGCAGGTTGATGGCACAGATCGGATTTTGGTTCCGGCCGGACAAATGAGATCAATGCCTGAGAATGGTTCACAAAAATTCAAGAGTGAGGAGCAAGGCCATGAAAAAGTGGATGACCTATAGCATTGCGCTGGCGCTGACATGTGCCCTGTGGGGAGGGCAGGACGCGGAGGCGGCAGGACCTGTATTTGTGGATGAAAATGCCGATGGTATTGATGATAATGTGCGAACGTTGTATCATCGCGGGCGCAGGGGTGTGTTGGGACAACGCGGCACATCTTCGCAACTGACCAAAGAGCAACGCGCAGAATTGAAGGCACTGGTTGATGGCTTGAAGGAATCGGATACGTCGAGGGAAGATATTCGCGCGGCAGTGAAGGCCAAATTGGAAGAATGGGGTGTTGAATTTTCCGGGCGTCCGGACATTTCACCCGGTCTGGCAAAGTTGCTTACCGATGAGCAGGAAGCCGAGCTCAAGACGTTGATTGACGGCTTGAAGGAATCGGATACGTCGAGGGAAGATATTCGCGCAGCAGTGGATGCGAAGTTGGAGGAGTGGGGCGTAGAACGTCCCGAACGCGGTCTTGAGACCCTGTTAACCGATGAGCAGGAAATTGCGATCAGGGTTCTGGTTGAGTGGCTGAGAGCAGAGGGTAAATCCAGGGAAGAAATTCGCGCTGCTGTGAATGATCAGCTTGAAGAATGGGGTATTGAACGTCCCGAGCGTGGACTGGCAGCCGTGTTGACCGATGAGCAAGAAGCCGCACTCAAGACGTTGATCGAAGGGTTGAAGGCGTCGGATACGTCGAGGGAAGATATTCGTGCAGCGGTGGATGCGAAGTTGGAAGAGTGGGGTATTGAACGTCCCGAGCGCGGTCTGGAGGCCCTGTTAACCGATGAGCAGGAAGCAGCGCTCAAGACGTTGATTGAGGGCTTGAGAGAGTTGGATATATCCAGGCGAGTCATTCGCGCGGCGGTGGATGAGAAATTGGAGGAATGGGGTGTAGAACGTCCCGAGCGCTCGCGAGGGGGGAAGCGCGGGCATGGTCGGCGGGGTGGACCCCGGGGCAGAGGTCATAAACCGCCATCCACAAGCTCGGGATAATTCATAGGTTCATGGGGAGGGGTATCTGCCCTTCCCCTTATGATAAACCCATCGCTATAAAAGGAAATGCGTATGAAACGACTATCAACCTTTGCCTGTGTGTTGCTTTTGGGGCTGAAAACAGCAGATGCAGATGTGCTTACAGATGTGACTGTGGGAACGATTTACGATACCAATGTGGATGGCGTCTCTGGGGGGGGGAGTGCTTTTGTGACGCAACTTTCCGCTTCTGTGATGCGACCCGTGGAGATGGATGCTTCATATTTGCGGTTCTTTTTTGGGGGCGATGGTTTTTTGTTTGGTCACAATGGCGACCGGACATTTGCGACCAATCGATTGGGCGTGGATTTTGCGCGCGATCTGAATAGCGGTGAGCGCGATAGGATATTTGCTGGTTTTTCGCTTGCTGCGCGTGCAAATCGCTCTATTTACGATGTGTATGATTATACCGGACTGGCGGGATACGTGCAGGGCAAATGGTATAGTGATGGGAATACGATGAAGCGGGTGGGGTATCAACTCAATTGGCGGTCGTATCCAAATTTGAATGTGTCGCGTTATGTCGATCACTACGCATTTTTTCAGATTAACCATTTTTTGCCCACGCGAACGACACTGAGGGGCGATCTCGGTTTGGGCTATAAGTTGCGCGAGGGGGCTGAAGGACAGGTGGTTTTGGGTTTGCAGGTGGCGCAATCTCTGGCAGATAATACGGGCTTGCGGGTGCGCTACCAGCGGCGCATCAACTTGCGGGCTGCAAATGATGCCCCCACGAGATTTAATGCACTAATTTACGGCGATGATGATATATTAAAGGATCGCTACGATTATAGCGGCGATCAAATAACCGCGCGGCTGACCCAGCAATTGCCCTTGCAGGTTCGGTTTATTCTCGAAGGCGGGTATGAAAGGCAGTCGTATAAAGACGATCTGGCACGGGATGTCAGTGGCGCGATTTTGCCAGGTGGCGCGTTGCGCCAGGATGAGTACTCGTTTTTTGACGCGTTTTTGGAACTGCCTTTAACGCAGCGCGTGACAACGGAGTTTGGATACGGAATTTCGCGCAATTTTTCAAATGATGAATTTTATCACTACGATAGGCGGCAAAGTGTATCTTTTGATTTGATTATTGAATTTTAGGCGGGAGATTTTCTGTGCTCAATTGGTCAACATGCGATGATAAATTGCTCGTTGGGTATGCCCAAAAGGGGCAGACCAGGGCGTTTTCCGAATTGGTTCGGCGGCACCATGTGCGGATTTTTCATACGGCGTTTGGCATGGTGGGCAACAGGGAAGATGCCGATGATCTGGCACAGATTGCGTTTGTCAAGGCGTTTCAATCGCTTGACCAATTTAAGGGAGAATCGCTATTTTCTACCTGGTTGTATCGCATCAGCATCAATTGTTGTCTGGATTGGATTAAGTCGCAACAGCGCAAATACGATGTCAAAATGGATGATGAGTGGTGGTGCAGACAAGTAGACGATGAAGCCCTGTTTGCAGGTCCAGAGCGAACGGACTATGCGGTAGAGCAGAGCGAGTTGCGCGATATTTTGACACATGCGATGGCGCAGATGCCGCCCATTTTTCGGTCTGTGCTGGTGCTGCGCGAGTTGAATGGGCTATCGTATCAGGAGATTGCCCGTGTTGAGGGGTGTTCAGTGGGCACTGTAAAATCGCGTCTGTTTCGGGCGCGCGCCCAACTTCGCAAGTTGTTGAGGCCGTTTTACAAGGCCCTTGTGGCATAATCAGGAGACATATCAGTGGATGATAAGACGGAAAGAAGAGCATTTTTGACACAGGCCCTCGCGCTTGTGGGGGGGTGCATGTGCGCCGGATGGTTTTCGGGATGTGAGAATGATGTATTGAAGTCGTCTGGTGTGAGTGTGCAATTCGATGTGGGTAGCGCGCCTGCCTTGGCACAGGTGGGAGGGTCTGTGAAACAAGTTTTTGAAGGGCAAAACGGCGGCGCTCCCGTGATCATTTTCAGACGTGCCGAAGAAGATTTTGCAGTTTTGAGTTCCGTGTGTACACATGAGGCGTGCGAGGTGGATTTGCCGGGAGAACGCGATCCACAAATCTGGTGTTCATGCCATGGTGCGAGATTTGACAGGACAACGGGAGCGGTTCTGCGAGGACCAGCTTCTGCGCCTTTGCCGCGATTTGAGAGTACTTATGATAATGGGACACAGACTTTGACGATTCTGTTTTAAGAAGAGCGAGTGGCCTGATAACAAGAGCAAAAAACCGATCTCTGAAGTTATAGTGATCGGTTTTTTATTTTTTTTAATAAATGTCGAGATGGATTGCTTTCTGAGACCGAATTGCGCTATATTGTGATACATCGCATAAACTCGTCCATTGAGAGGAGCGGAAAAATGTCTGATCTGGCAATTGACGGTGGTCCCAAGGCTGTTACCGCTTTGATGAATGATTCGTGGCAAGGTGTAAGCGATTTGGAGAAGCAGTACGTCAATCAGGTTCTGGATAACAAGGATGACGCTTACGCGCAACTCGACAAGTTCGAAGAAGAATATCGGGCTTTTGTGGGAACCAAACACGCGCTTTGTATGTGCAATGGTACCGCGACTTTGCACTCGGCGATTTTTGCCGCGGGTGCATGCGCGGGGAAAGAGGTGATCGTGCCCACTGCGACGTGGCACGCGACGATTACGCCGATTTTGCACTGCAATGCCACACCCGTGTTCTGCGAGGTAGATCCGGAGACGTTTTGCGCCGATCCAGAGGATGTGAAGAAGCGAATTACGCCCCGCACCTGCGCGATTGTGGTGACGCATCTTTACGGCAATCCAGCAGATATGGATGCGTTTTTAGATATTGTAAAGGGGACCGATATTGCGTTGATTGAGGATGCGTCCCATGCCCCGGGGGCGATGTGGGGCGATAAGATGGTCGGTTCTATTGGGCACATCGGGTGTTTTAGCCTTCAGGAGAAAAAGCCAGTATCCGGGATAGAAGCGGGTATTGCGACCACGAATGACGATGATCTCTACGATCGCATGCTGGCTCTGGGGCAGTGCGGCCGGTGCGACACGCTGTGGCAGACGGCTCGCTTTAAGGCGCTTCGCAATATGGGGTTGGGTGTCAAATACCGCGCAAATCCTCTGGGTATTGCAATGGCCCGCGCACAGTTGGAGCGCTTGCCGGGGCTGAATGAGAAGCGGACGGCCTGGTTTGGGCGAATGGATAGCCTGCTCAATGAAATTCCCGGTGTGGCTCCGCAAAAGACCTACCCGAAAGCGAAGCGAGGCGGCATGTTGCTCTACGCGGGAACGGTTGATCCCGATGTGTTTGGTGCTCCGCTTTCGATTATTATAAAAGTACTGGTTGCGGAAGGGGTGTACGCCGCAGAAACTACGGCATGGGGGTATAGCGCGATGCACCTTGAGCCGCTTTTTAACGATTTTTCGTTCGATGGTTTGGGCGGGCCGTGGGTGGATTTGCCCGCAGGAGCGAGGCGACCTATATGCAATCTGCCAGTGAGCGAGAGGTTGCAGGACATGAGTTTTTGGCTCGCTACGCCGGTTGCACCCCCTACAGAGTGGGTGGAGCAGACCGCACAGGCATTTGCCAAGGTGGCGGCCCACCGCGAGCGTTTGGTTGAGATTGCGAATGGATTTTGATTATGCGTACTCCAATTCTTTTCATATTACTCGCGTTTTTCCCGTTGCAGACGCCCGCTGAAGAGGGACGGGTGTCTTCGGAGGGCAGTCTCGCGCTCGGCGTTGATGCATGTAGTTTCCGCGGAGACAATGGTCCTTATGAAGAGGTTGTTATCCGTTTTCCCGCGGCTCAGCTCGCGTTTGAAACACGGGGTGATAGCCTTTTTGTTGCGCGTTATGTTCCGCGTCTCGAGTTGTTCGATGAGAATGGCAATTCGGTCAAGAGGATAGAGGGCGAGCGCGTTTTTTCTTCTGCTGAGCGGATTGACGATCCAGAACACTTTGTCTATGATATCGCGCGATTCCAGGTTCCAGCGGGGTATTATCACGCGGTTCTGGAAGTCAAGGCCGTGGGCAATGATCGCCGGGGACGGGCGGTGTTTTCTATTGAGGTGCCCGAGTATAAGACGGGTCGGCTCGCGTTTAGCGATCTGTTTTTTGTGAGTGAAATAGATCCATCTTCTCAGAATTTTGAAGCCGAGTCTTTTCTCAAGGCAGGTCATGTTCTTTTGCCGTCGCCTGAGCGCGAGGTCGGAGGTGGCGCGCCCCTGCGCTTTTATGTCGAGCTTTACGAGATCGGGCGGCTTGCCCATAGTGTGCGTTTTCAGATCAGCGACCGCTTCGGTCATGTTGTTTTTGACCATCGGAGGGAATTTCCCACATATCGCGGGGATGCAAAATTGGTCGAGGGGATCCCGTTGCGCGGGTTGTCACCTGGGACATATACGCTGAGCGTTGAAGCGCGTATAGGCGATCAGATTGCGCGTACGCAGCGAGAATTTCGCATTCCGGGTTCTCCTGTTGAATTATCGCTCACGGCACAGCAGCAGGTTCTTATGGGGAAGATTCTGGAGCGCTTTTCAACGCCAGAGTCCGTACAGGAATACGCGCAAGTCGATGCGGGGGAACGCGCAGCTTTTATGTACGGGCATTATCTCGAGCGGGTGCCAATTTTCGCACGGGCTTATATCGCACCGGTCGCGGGATTGGGCAATCGCGAGATGGGGATGGCGATGTTGAGGGCGATAGGTCTCGAGGAAACGCTCAAGAAGCGCGTTGACAAGACGTTTGGCGAGCGTTTGCCCGAGGCCGATACACTTGCGGTACGAATGGCGCGCGATATGGTCGATTTTGTGCTGGATGGAGATCCGCGTGATCCACAGGCGTTGGCTGCCAGAGCATTGATCGCGCTTGAGAGTGGTGCGCTGGTCAAAGGCGAGCGTTGGGTGCGAAAGGCGCTCGATATTGCCCCCGATTTGCCCGAGGCGCGCAATGCACTGGGTATTGTGGGTATGGGGCGCAGCGATTGGAATGGCGCTGTTGAAAAATTTCAAGAGGCGGCGTATTGGACAAATGCAGAACTGGCGCGTTTTCTCTCCGGGAAGGGCGAGGGTTTGGAATATCTGAAGGCGGCTGTTGAACGTGATTCTACCCATCCTTTTCTGCATTATATGATGGGACGGGTGTTAGAACGCAGGGGGGAACTCGCCGAAAGTGCGGTTGCGTATAGCCGGCAGATTGCCGTGGATCCCCTGTTTGCGAGGGCACGATTTGACTTTGGGCGCGTGTTGTTCAAACAAGGGCACATTGATTCGGCTACGGTTATTTGGCGAGAATTGATGGAGGCGCGGCCCAATTTTCGCAGTTTATGCATGCATCCATTGCTGGAGGCGTATCTCAATATTGGGGAAACGGGCAAAGCGCATGCGCTGATTGCAGAGGAGTTGCGCACGCTCAGCGATGAGGCGAGAGCGCGCGTGGAAGATATTTCACTCGTGGCGGGTCAAGATGAATTGACGGCGTACCAGCGTCTGGAACCCGAGGAGCAGGCGCAGTTTGTTCGGGCGTTCTGGCAAAAACGCGATCCCTCGCCGGCAACACCTGGTAACGAGCGGTTGGTCGAGCACTATCGACGCGTTGTTTATGCGTTGCAAAATTTTTCACAAGATGGACGAAAATGGGACAGGCGCGGCGATGTGTATATCCGCTATGGTGAACCCGCGCATGTGAGTAAAAGATCGGATATTCGGTTTGAGACAGATGCGAGGGTCGTGCGGGTAAAGGAGCGGTTGATAGCGGCGCTGTCGCCAGAGGCCAAACAGGAAATTATCGCGCGGATAGGTCGGTTGCGCACATCGACGCGCGATGTCGAAATCGAGACTGAGTTGGGAGAGGTGGTTTCAGTCAGCGATTTTGAGTCTATCGATTTTGAGATGAATCCCAATCGCGTGTTTTTTGCCAGGAGAACTGATGATGTGAATACTTATGTTCGCGGCAAGGAACTCTTCGGGCGGGATCGTCCGGGCATGAGCGAGCGTCCGATGCGGGGGATACCGCTTTATCCGGTCAATGGAAGCGAGCCATGGGAGTACTGGATTTATCCGGATGTGGGCGGGGGTATTGAAGTCGTTTTTACGGCGTTGACGCCTAAGGGTGATTTCGATTTTCCCGATGTTTCTCAGGGGCGGAAAATTGCGCGGTTTAACCAGAGATTTTGGGAAGATACGCGGCCCGAGGTCGTTATTTCACGGGCGGTGAGCGCGCAACCCGATCGCTATGTACCCGTTGGCAAGGGCGTGCTGGATTTTCACTATGCTTCGGCAGATTTCAGGGGCGCAGATGATAAATCTCGGCTGGAGGTGTATTATGGGGTGCCGGTTTTAGATGCGATTGGTGATGGGGGAGAAGAGGTCGTTTTTGAGCGCGGTATCGCGCTTTTTGACAGTAGCTGGACACCGATTTATCGCAAGCTGGAACCGATGCCGGTGCGCGTGGATGAGGACGGTGTTGAGGCCGGTACACTGGCGATAGATGAACTCGCGCTTCAGGTTTTGCCCGGGCGATATTATTTGGGGCTTCAGATCAATCATCCCACATCTGGGCGTCGGGGTGGATATACTCAGGAACTCGTGGTGGAGGATTATGCGGTCGCCGGGCTCAAGATAAGCGACATAGAGCTTGCGGGAAGGGTACAGGTGGACTCTTTGGCTGCGGACAAAGGTGGAGTCGCGGTTATTTCGCTGCCGTCGCGCACCTATAAGGCCGGGCAGCCGGTTGTTATTTATTACGAAGTTTACGATTTGAAAATCGACGATTTTGGGCAGACGAAATATCGCGTGGATTACCGCATTACGCCCCGAGAAGGTAAGCTCAGTGGCGTGCAGGTTCTGCGGGCACTGGGGCGTTTGCTCGGTATTGAAGAAAAAGCCGTTGTTACGATTTCTTATGAGCGGACGGGCACGGGGTCTGACGAGTACAATTATCTGGAGATTGATCCGGGCGAGTCAAAACCGGGGCGTTATGAAATTGCAGTCGTGATTACCGATTTGAATGGCGCGCAAACCGCTGAGAAGACGGTGATATTTTTTATAGGCGAGTAAGGAGGCTTTATGACGGTACGCGCCTTTCTCATCGGATTGTTCATGTCTGTTCTCGTCAGTTTATGGCCTTCTTATACCACGTATATGCTCCGATCTGCGCGTGCAGATTACGCGCATCTCTCCGTTGCAATTCTCCTTCCTTTTCTCTTATTGCTGTTGGTCAACCTCTATTTTTCTCGCAAAAGCAAGGGGCTTACGCCTTCTGAGCTTATTCTCATTGCTTCGATGGGGATGATTTCTGCTCTGACGCAGGGCGAGTGGCTCGCGGGGTATTTTCTCGGTGTGATTACGGCACCGGTCTATTTTGCCTCTCCCGAAAATGGCTGGGCCGATACACTGCTTACGCGTTTGTTCGACTGGTCTGTTGTTTCCGATCACCACGCCGCAGTTGCTTTTTACGAGGGGTTGCCAGCAGGGGCGGCTTTTCCCTGGGGTAGCTGGATCGTGCCGATTTTCTGGTGGGGGTGTTTTTTTTGCGCGTTTTATGCCGCCAATTTGTGCCTTATGGTCGTGTTCCGGCGGCAGTGGATGGATTACGAGCGTTTGCCTTTTCCTCTGGCTGCTGGTCTTCTGGAACTCACGGGTGAGCACGGACAACGGGGCACGCTGATGGAATTGTTGCGCAATCCGCGTTTCAAGATCGGGTTTTTTGTCGCTTTTTTTGTGTTTGCATGGGATATCGTTTCCTGGTTTACAGAGTTGATTCCGCCGCTTCAGGCCAATATTGATCGGCAAATTTTTATTAGCGAGGGATTTCCATATCTGCGGTTTAAGACAAATCCTTTGACCATTGCGTTTGGCTATTTTACAGAGTCCAATGTGTTGTTTAGCATCTGGTTTTTCCATCTGGTGATGGTGCTGCAAGTGGGGCTGATGAATCGTTTGGGATTTGAGATGGGGTCGCCTGATCCGTGGTGTTCTTATCATCCGGCCGTGGGATGGCAGAGTTTCGGAGGCTTGCTGGCATTTGTTTTATGGGGCCTGTGGATTGCGCGAGGTCATCTGTCTGCGGTTCTTCGGAAGGCGTTTACTTCGCGTGGGGACGATGTGGATGATTCGGGTGAGCTTTTTTCGTATCGCGCTGCGGTATTTGTTTTTTTGGGTTGTGTTCTGTTCAGTGTGTTGTTTTTCTGGGAACTCGGGCTTTCGGGATGGGCAGCGCTGGCTTTTTGGAGTGCGACGCTGGTGCTTTACCTCGGTCTGGCGCGCATTATTGTGGAGACGGGATTGATTTATTTGAGAACGCCGATTACCGCACAGGCTTTTACCTGGCATGTTTTGGGGATAACGGGTATTGGGCCGATGCACGCGATGGCGCTCGGTCTGGCGTACACGTTTTTTGCCGATGCAAAGACGATTGGCGTGACAACGCTGGCGCATATTCCGCGTCTTGGCGGGGCAATGAGTCTCCGCCGCCGGAGGCTTGTGCCGCCTGCTGTGGGCATGGCGTTTATCGCTGGCGCGCTGGCGGTTTTTTTGTTTATCATTTATCAGGGCAATTACACGGTGGGGAGTTATAATTTTGGCAGTGTGAGTTTTAATGGTTCGGGCGATGGGGGGATTGGGGTGTGGCTTTTGACCGCCAATCGCATTCGGAGTAATGCGTTAGAGACGGACTGGATGCGTCTGGGTTGGCTGGGATTTGGCGCGATTTTTACGCTGGGGCTGTATGCACTTCGCTACCGTTTTCCGGGGATTGCACTGCATCCTATCGGTTTTGCAATTTCGGCATCCGATGTTTTGCGCAGTGGTATTTCGTCGATTTTTATTGTGTGGGTGTGCAAGACATTGATTTTGCGCTTTGGCGGCCTTGAGAGTTACCGCCGCAATACGCCGCTTTTTATGGGGTTCGTGGTTGGTTTTTTGGCTGCAATTGCCTGCGGTGCAATTGTGGATTTTATCTGGTTTCCCGGTCAGGGCCATAAGATTAATGGTTGGTAAAGGAATTAAAAATGAAAAACACCCAAAAAACAGTGGCGCATCCGCTGGCTCAAACTGCCGCTGAGTTGCGTTCTGGACAGCGGGATTTGGAGGCGTACGTTGCGGACTGCTGCAAACGCATTGATGAATGGGATGGGGATATCCGGGCGATGTTGCCAGAGGCGAATCGCCTGCAACGTCTGTTGGAGGATGTTGCTGGGCTTGCGAGTGGGGGTGAGATTCCGTCGCTGTTCGGCATTTTGGTTGGGGTTAAAGATATTTTTCACGTTGAGGGGTTTGAGACGCGGGCAGGTTCGGGTGTGCCGCCAGAGGTTCTCACGGGTCCCGAAGGCGGGTGCTTAAAGGCGCTACGGGAGGCGGGTGCGCTGGTGCTTGGCAAAGCGGTTACGACGGAGTTTGCGTGCTTCAAGCCGGGGGTAACGCGCAATCCCCGGAATCTGAGTTTTACACCGGGTGGATCGAGTAGTGGTTCGGCGGCTGCGGTGACGGCGGGGTATTGTCCGCTGGCGCTCGGCTCGCAGACTATTGGTTCGGTTATCCGTCCGGCTGCGTTTTGCGGGATTGTCGGTTTTAAGCCGAGTTATGCGCGTATCGATATTTCCGGATTCGTTCATTGCTCTCCGTCGGTCGATACGATTGGGATGTTTACACAGGATGTCGCGGGTATGGAGATGGCGGCTGCGGTTTTGTGTAGTGGATGGCGCGCTTCTGTTGCGAGGTTGGAAAAGCCGACATTGGGAATACCTGTGGGTCCTTATTTGGATCAGACAGAATCACGGGCGCGGGCGGATTTTGACGCGCAGATACAGGCTCTTAGAACGGTAGGATACAATGTCGTGGAGGTGCGGATGCTCGACGATATTGCCGATATCAATGACCGGCATCGCAATATGATGAAGGGGGAGATGGCAGAGGTTCACGCGCCGTGGTTCGACAAATACGCCTCGACTTATGATGCGGGTACGCGTGCGCTGGTCGAGGAGGGGCGCGCACTTTCGCAATCCGAGATTGATGCGGGTCGAGTGGGGCGCACACAGTTGCGCGAAGAGGTCGAGTCTTTGATGAAGGCAGGGGGGATTGATCTCCTCGCCTGTCCGGCGGCGACGGGCGCGGCTTTGAAAGGACTGACGAGTACGGGCGATCCCTGTATGAATTTGCCCTGGACGCATACGGGTATGCCGGTGATCGCTTTGCCCGCAGGACTCGCGTCCGATTCGGGGATGCCCCTCGGGATTCAGTTTATCGCTCCGTTTCATCGAGATGAGGAGTTGCTCGCCTGGGCGGCACTTTTGGAGCGGGACCTTTTGCATTTTAGCCATAGGAGTTAAAAAATGAAAGCAGCTATTCTCCACAAACCTCACACCCGTGTTTCTGTCGAAGATGTGGATATCGAATCTCCACATGAGGGAGAAGTTCTTCTCGATATTGTGGGCGCGGGCGTTTGTCACAGCGATTATCACTATGTGGATGGGCATGTAAAGCCTCGCGGACTTCCTCTGGTTATGGGGCACGAGGGCGCGGGTGTTGTCAGGGAGGTCGGTCCCGGAGTGACCAGTGTTCAGGTTGGGGACAAGATTGTTCTCTCTCTCGATGCGATGTGTGGCTATTGCCGGAATTGCAGCGAGGGCAGCCCGGCGCTTTGTGAAACCCATCAAGGGGGTGTGCCGAGTCGGATTTCCAAAAATGGGACGGTTTATTACCACGGGCGGCCCACATATACCGAGCAGTCGGTTGTGTTGGCGGATGCGTGTGTGAAGGTGCCGGATGATACAGATCTTCGGATAGCGTGTCTGATCAGTTGCGGGGTGATTACGGGTATCGGCGCTGTGGTGAATCGCGCGAAGGTCGAAGCGGGCGCGACTATGGCTGTGTTCGGCTGTGGAGGCGTCGGTCTCAATGTTATTCAGGGGGGTGTTCTCGCTTCCGCAGGGAAGATTATTGCGGTGGATAATGTGCCGTATAAGCTGGAGTTGGCGGAGCAGTTTGGCGCAACGCATTTTGTTAATGCGGATAGGGAGGATCCGGTTCAGAGAATTATGGAGATTACGGGTGGTGGGGCGGATTATGCGTTTGAGGTCGTGGGGTTTCCAGCGCTCGTGCGGCAGGCGTTCGCGTCGGTTCGGATGACTGGAACTGCTATTGTGGTGGGGGTGCAGCCGACTGGGGAGGATATATCTGTCGATGGTACAGATCTTTTGCGCGACCGCGCTATTATGGGGTCGTGGCACGGTGCTGCCCGCGCCCGCGTTGATTTTTTGTGGATTCTGGATCTCTATCGGCAGGGGAAGATTAAGTTGGATGAGTTGATCTCGCGCTTTCGCCCGCTGGATGAGATCAATGAGGCGTTCGAGGATATGGTTCAGGGGAAAGTGGCGAGGACAGTGTTGGTGTTTGATTGAGGTGAGATCAAGTAAACAAAAAATAAAGGCAAATACGATGAGTCTTCCAACCGTTCAATTTGGACAATATCAGATCAGCCGTCTTATTATGGGCGACAATCCGATCTATGGATATGCACATTTTAATCAGTTGCTTTCGCAACACCAGCAAGAAGCCAATACATCCGATCAGGTTATGGCGACCTTGCGCCGTGCAGAAGAGGTGGGTATTAATGCCTGGCAAAATACGCTTACCGAACGCTCGGTAGCCGATCTTCAGCGATATCGCGATGAGGGGGGTACAATTCATTACTTTTGTCTCAGCAGAGGGGGACACTGGTATGACGATCCCTCACTGATCGACGAAGCCGCCAAACACAATCCCATTGGCATGGCGCCCCACGGAAGCGGTGTTGCCGGGCGATGCTTTCAGGAAAATCGCCTGGATTATCTTCGAGATATTCTCAAGCGCATTCGCGACACGGGTGTTATGGTCGGGTTGTCGGTGCACAATCCGCGCATTATTGAGATTGCCGAAGAAGAGGACTGGGATATCGACTATTACATGACCGCATTGTATTATTTGCAGGGCGCGCGCGAAGAATTTGAACAAAAGTTTGGTCATCAACCCTTGAGTGAGATCTATCTCCGCGAACACCGCGACCGCATGTGTGGTATTATTCGCAGTACCGATAAGCCGTGTATTGCTTTCAAAGTCCTCGCTGCTGGGCGTGCTATTAACTCCAAAAATCAGATCCGCGAGGAATTTGCTTTTACCCTTAGTAATATCAAATCTAATGATGTTCTTCTGGTGGGGATGTATCAAAAGTTCAATGACCAGCTTGGCGAAAATGCAGCGATGATAGCTGAGTTGTGTCAGGG
>JAPOXY010000185.1 GCA_026706845.1 Gemmatimonadota bacterium | reverse complement strand
GAGGCTCACTATTGGACCAGATTTATCTGTGGATAGCTCTGGGATTCACTTAACCACTACACATGTGGATACTATCCGGGGTAGTCATACGGAACGAACTACTATAACCGAGACAATGGGTCTCCCATTTTCCGGCTCGAGCACAACGACCACAGTATCTGCAGATAGTACGTACCAGGTAAATGTTCTTTCTACTCCTGTGGGATACACGCGTAAAACAGAAACAGCGGTACCAGTGCCAGAAACTGACACCGATGATGAGAAAAAGGCTACTGGCGATTAATACCTGTAGATAGAGAGGAATAATCATGGGCGTGAACATCCCTCGAAGGACCTGTTCTGCTAATTGGCCGGTATCACTATCACTCTCGCTACGCTCTGGTTTAATTCTGTTGCTCGTTGCGGTGCTCACCAATAGAATATGGATCTACTCCCATATCGTTTTTCGTCCCCATATATCTTCCCATACAGCATTGGACTGGATCGTAGAAGTAGGGGTTGTAGGTCTCATAACCGTCGCAATGGGGGTTGCTGTACATTTTATTACAGGTGTGTCAATCACTAAAATTTTGGGTCTCCAAAAGTCCGATTCAAAAGACTTGCTCAAGTGGGGTTATGTTGCGCTTGCAGCAACTTCATTCAATCTGGCTTTGGAGATTCCTTCAGGTTTTGGACCACAGTATGAATCTGAGCTTTGGTTCATATTCATACGCATGATCAGATCTGTTCTTTTGATTCCATTTTACGAGGAACTCATTTATCGGTTTCTGATTTACGGTATAATAAGACCCCGGTTTGGTCGGTGGCCTGCAGCGATTATATCAACGGTCATCTTTGTCTTCATTCACCAGTCAGTTCAGCGGGCATTGGTAGCATATTCCCTGACGATTGTCTTTCTCTTTTTCACTCATTTTTCTTTTGGTCTTTTAGCTGCCTATTTGTACGAAACCAGACGCACGCTTCTGCCATGTGTTGTAATCCATGCAGCAGTAAACCTGACCTATCACAGTGCGCCTCTGATTGGCTACCTCATAGGGGGAACAATAGCCAAGACAGAGCCGCCATTGCTGCCATGATAAAATTCTTCCTCAAATCTCCTATTGCGATCAGAATAGGATTCCTCCTTTTGCCCTGGATTTACTCCGCTGCATTCATGGCACTTGCTCTGCATAGCAATCCACACCACTATGCTGCTATCCTGAGAGTCCGCGGTCTCCACTATGCCAGGGAAGGGGATAACGACAAGGCTATGGAAGCATATAAGGCTGCAATTCGGATCCGATCTGACCATTACTTTGCCTGGGAGTCACTCGGTGCTTTGGAAGAGCAGTTAGGCAATATCAAGATGGCGGCGTATTGTTTTGATAGAGCCAGTGCGCTACTCCCAACGAATTCAGTTTACGCCTATCACTTGTCGCGTTTGCTTCTCAAGATGGAAGAGCACAAGGCGGCACTTCATCATATTGATCGCGCACTTGATGTGGTCTCCAAACCAGATGACCACAGGGTGATTCTGATTCTAAAGTCAGAGATACTCAAGGCAATGGGGCGAGAGCAAGAATCTCGAGAAATTCTGAATGTTGCTGAGACCGATCCGCATTTAAATAATGCAAATCCCAAATTTTGGCGTGATAAGGGGAAAGCTTTTTACAAAAAAAGATTATATGCACAAGCCTTGGAAGCATTTGATCAGGCGATAGATTTGGATCCAAAAGATACCACTGCTTGGCAGTGGAAAGCGGCAATTTACCTCGAACAAAAATTCTATGATCAAGCCATTGACGCCTATGATCAAATCCTTGCATACAGTCCTGATAATCCGAACATAGTGCTTCTGAAAGGACAGGCCTATGCCGAAGCGAAACAATTTGAAGCGGCACTCGAAATATTTGATCGGGCGATTGGCGCGGGATTAGATGGGCCAACAAAAGCGTTGGATCGCAACGAGACTGCGTCTTCCTATCAGACTTTGTTGCTAAAACAAAAAGCCTCTGCATTGATAGATTTAGAGCGATATGACGAGGCCCTGGACGTATTTGAAACGGCAATTGAGAAATCACCTCAGGATGTCAGTCTGCAGAATAGCAAAGGTGTGGTATTACTGATGATGGAGCGATTTGAAGATGCTATCAAATGTTTTGATGATGCACTTCGGATGGATCCGGATTCTACTCTCGCTGCTTTTGCCTGGAATAACAAAGGGTGGGCATTGTATTCACTAAAGCAATACGACGAGGCACTCACAGCTTTTGACCAGGCACTGATGCTGAAGGATGACTATCACCTGGCATTGTACAATCGCGCTCGTGTCTATGTCTTTTTGGGCAACCGAGATTCCGCTGTTTCTTCCTTGCAAAGAGCGATTGTATTGAATCCCGATTACAAAAAGGGTATGCAATCAGATGAAGCATTTCAAGTCTTGAAAGATTTGGAAGTTTTTAAATAGAATGCTATGGCGTGAGGTGTGATGTGACCATCTGATTTATCCGCATTCTAAAATATTTCAAATCACATAAGCCGACTAAAAAATCCCCCATCGCGCATTTTTGCGATGGGGGATTGGTTTTTGGGGTTGGGTGGGCTGATAGCTGACTGCTGACTGCCTTCTCACACTTTCCCTTGCTCGAGCAATTTGAGGAAGGTCTCGTCTTCGCCCAGGTAGCGTTTGTTGCACAGGTCGCAATCGAGGCAGGAGCGTTCGTAGCAATTTTTGTGAATGCGAATGGGATATTGTTTTTGGAAGGCTTCGTTGCATTTTGTCGAACAGAAGACATAGCGTTCCTGGGTGGAGCCAAAAGCAGCATAGACAATGATATTTTCATCACCATCATCGGCGAGGGATTTTTCGCACCAGCTGCATATTCCCGTTTCCTCTTTTGCGCGGGATTCGCGTTTGCGCCGGACTTCTTCGTCGGTCCAGGAAAATTCGATGTATTCGACATTTTCCTTGGGCACTTTGGCGCGAACCACACCGCTTGTGATGCCGAGTACAAAGTCGCCTTTGGTGTCAAATGTGGTGCCGCATTCGATGGTGCGCCCACTTTGCAGGTGGATGTGAGATTTGCCTTCTTCGGGCGAGATAAAAGAAAACCAACCGCAACTGGAACACACAGTTGTAAAGAGAAATTGCCGCAGCGTTTTGTGGCCGCAGGATGGACAGTGGCCCTCTTGCATGAGTCTCAGGTCGCGCAGGGAGGCTCTGGCAGCTTCTCTTACGGTTTCATTAACTTCGTCAAGGGCTTCGTCGAGTTCATCTTGATCCTCTTGTGCGAGGAGGTCCATGGCTTCCTGAACGTGCTCGTCTTGCCCTTCGATGTGGATTTGTCTTTCTTTGCTTGTACCATTATCTGGTTCTTCGTCATTTTTACTAAAAAAGCGTTTCAGCATTTGGGTCCTCACTTGAAAGCGTCGAATACGATGTTTTATACTTACTTATAAGGTAGGATATAAGGGCAAATATGTCAACCTCGTACCCCGGGAAATCAGAGGCAAATTGGGGAATGTGGACTATCATAGCCGGTGCATGTGGAATCCGCCGTCAACCGGGATTGCTGCGCCGGTTGTGAAGTCGAAATATCCGAGTCCAATGGCCGCTACGGCTTTGCCGATGTCTTCGGGTTGTCCCCACCTGCGGATGGGGGTCAGTCCATCGGCGATCAAATGGTCGTATTTTTCTTTTACGGGTCCTGTCATGTCGGTCTGGATGATGCCCGGCTGGATTTCATTGACGGGGATGCCGTGTTCTGCGAGCCGGTCGGCAAATAGGCGCGTCATCATGCTCAGGCCAGCTTTTGAGACGCAGTATTCGCCGCGCGCTGTTGAAGAGGTGTAGGCCGATATGGAGGTGATGACGACGATGCGCGGTGTTTGTATTTTTCCCTGTTGTTTGAGTGTGATCATGTGGTTTGCCGCGTATTGGGTCAAAAAGTAGGGGCCTTTGAGGTTGGTGTTCATGACGTCTTCATAGCTTTCTGGCGTGGCTTCGAGTATGTCGGCGCGCACGCGGGGGGCAATGCCGGCGTTGTTGACGAGCATGTCGAGGCGGCCAAAGGCTTCGAGTGTGGTATCTACGAGGCGTTTGCCATCTTCTATGCGGGTTATGTCGCCCTGACAAATGTGGACGTTTTGTCCGCGTTCTTGAACGCCTGTTGCGGTTTCTTCTGCTGCGGTTAGATTGCCCGCGTAGTTGACGAGGATGTCGTAGCCCGCGTCGGCAAGGCAGAACGCTATGCCTCTGCCTATGCCTCTGCTGGATCCGGTGACGAGTGCTGCTGGCATGTTTCCTCCTGTTTTTTGTTGTTTTGTTTGGGAATAAGATACGATATATAGGGGTAAGTGCGAAGTGCAAAGTTGGAGGTAAAGAATGGCGATTGTAGATTATAGGCAAAGTGGTGGTTGCGATGTGTGGGTTTTATCTGCCGGGTGTGTGAGAATGGATGGCGGCGCAATGTTTGGGGTTGTGCCCCGGCCGCTTTGGGAAAGGTGTTATCCGCCCGATGAGCGCAATCGCATTGGGTTGACGATGAATTGTTTGCTTGTGAGAGGACAGGGGGAGACCCTGCTGATTGAGACCGGGTTTGGGGGCAAGGTGACGGAAAAGCTGCGAGAGATTTACGCGCTCGATGAGTCGGATAGTCTCATGGCATCTCTGGAGGCGTTGCATATTGCGCCTGATGAGATTACGCGGGTTGTCTTGACGCATTTGCACCAGGATCATGCTGGGGGTTGTACGGTGCAAGAGGGTGGTGAATATGTGCCCGCTTTTCCAAATGCGACTTATTATGTGCAAGAGGGGGAATGGGAGGATGCGGAGAATGCCGACGGGCAGACGGTGAATGGGTATCGATACGACGAGGTGATGAGGCCGTTGGCATCTGTGCTCTCGCTGTTGGATGGAGATGAGCGTATTTGTTCTTTTGTTGAGGTCATAGTTACGCCAGGGCATACCCGCAGGCATCAATCTGTGCTGGTGCATACGGGCGAGGATACGTTTTGTTTTGTTGGGGATTTGATTCCTACGACGCATCATCTAAAGCCGATTTATGTGATGGCGTATGATCTGTATCCGCGGCAGACCTATCTGGTTAAACAAGAGGTTATGGAGAGAGCGGTTTCCGAGAACTGGGTTATGGTGTGGCCGCACGATCCGGATGTTGCATGGGGACGATTGCGACGAGATGATGCGGGTGTTTATGAGGTGAGAGAGAGAATCAGATCAGGGGATTAAGTTGACAAACGTGGTTTTTGTGCTATACATTTGTTTGATCAGGAATCAAAATAGCAGAAGGAGGATGGTGATGAGCATTGATTTAGACCGAGAACGGCTATCGCAAACCAGGATGCTGGAATGGTTG
Organism: Gemmatimonadota bacterium; assembly: GCA_026706845.1. Taxonomy (NCBI): domain Bacteria; kingdom Pseudomonadati; phylum Gemmatimonadota; species Gemmatimonadota bacterium. The sequence continues at coordinate 2,097 of JAPOXY010000185.1, read as the reverse complement.
CAACGCGATCTAAAAATGACTGAGATGGTCACCGTGTATCTATCTGATCACCGAGAGTCCCACAATTACGGCATTTATTGTGCTTTAATTCCATTGGATGGAATTGATCAAGTATTTTCTTCTCCGAGTTGGGACCTCCGTTGGGGTGGTGGTATGCCTGATGCATCTGTGTCTTATGAAGGCGGAGAAGAGAGAGTCGAATATCTCCGGTATGGAGGTACAACAAATAGAGTGGAACCTTTGGTTTTGGGGCGCGAATTCTCTGGTTTATATGATGCCTATATGGAAATATCTGAGGAGTTTCGCCTTTTTCACAATCTATATCACGACGGAAAGACGGATAAATACATCAAGATTGATGATGAAGGGAATGAATACACTGTGGCGGTTGTGGAGCCAGACTGCGTCAAGATAAGGCTCAGGGAGATTCGTCAGTTCTTGGCAATTAAAGAGATGTATTTATCAATTCAATTTGATTGCATAGAAAACTCGGAATATGATCTACAAGAACTTGGACTTGAAAGGGGAGAAGCACATCAACAGAATAGTTTTATGCGTTGGTGCCATGGCTATGGTGATAGGAGTTTAGGTAGATATAAATCTTTTAGCAGATTAGATGGAAAGCGACTTATTAAACCTCTGCCGAAATCCAAAAGCGGGTTATGGGGATTTTCTGAGAAACCGGAAGAAGAGCATGTGGAATTTATCATTGATGTCGATGAGGACGGAGATGAAATTATCCATACATCTGACCCGGATGCTCTGGCAAATTATTTTGGAGCAAACCCCGACGCGCCCCATTATCTGACCCCTGTGCATTTTCGCAAACAGGTTTTAGACAAGTATTACCATGAGTCCAGTAAATATACCGTAGAGGATTCGCTTCTGCGCTGTGGTGACCTGTGGTGCATGGCGATTGACAGCCATCACGACGACAAAATCTGTGCGTGGTTAGGCGATCTTGGGCGAGACCTCCCTTATACAGAACAGCTACACTGGCGGTCTTACAATATCCTGCCCGAAGGCGGTGTAAGTAAGACCTATTTTAAGCGTCAAATCTTGAATCAGTCTGCAAATTCAGATCGACCTGAACACTTGTTTAGGATACGTTATCAAGATTTACAAGACGCCTGTAAAGAATATCTGGGGTGGCAATTGTTGCTGCCACTGGATACAGGCGACGAATACCATTTCAAAAATTTGAGAATTCCAGCCACCGATGAGCAAAGCGATTTTGATGCGTTGGTTTTGAGTCTCACAAAGATACTCATTGATTCCCTAAACGAGAGGCGCCTAAACACGCTCATTTCTAAAGATCAAAGAGCAAAACTTAAAGGTAGCATTGCACGTCTGGAAGCTGTATTTAGTGCCCATGATGTTGAAGGTGCTGCCGAGCGCATCGCCTTTTTGCGGAAACTTCAGAGCCTGCGTTCCAGCAGTGCCGCGCATCGCAAAGGTCGCAACTATCGAAAAATTGCTAAGGACTTCGGTGTTGAGAGTCAGCATTTGCGCGATGTGTTTACCGGAATTATATGGCAGGCATTAGAAGTTCTTAATTACTTTATCTTTCTTGTGCGGAGCGGTCCAATCAACCCTGAAATCATAGAAAAAAATAAAATAGAAGAAGGATATGCGATTCTCGATGAGATGGTTGGATTTGCAAAATCTGACCGAACTGATGGTTCTGTCAATCACGATGAAATCATCTATGAATTGCGATCAAAACCATGATTTTTGTCGATAGCGGTGCTTGGATTGCCCTTTCCAATCAAAGAGATCAGAATCACACCGACGCTGTGACGATTTACGCGGACTTAAAACGGCAAAAAACGCGATTTTTAACGACGGATTATGTGCTTGATGAAACTATAACGCGACTTCGATATGACGTGAGCCACTCAGTAGCGGTGCAGTTTCTCGACTTTATTGAACGCGCTAAAAAAATAGATGGTTTAACCGTCACAGAAATAGATAAGACCCTGTTTCAAGAAGCTAAGCGGCTTTTTCGGCAATACGATTCTGCAAAGTTATCATTTACAGATTGCACCAGTTTCGCGGTTTGTCAGAAGCATAGTATTTCTGAGACCTATGCTTTTG
>JAPOXY010000184.1 GCA_026706845.1 Gemmatimonadota bacterium | reverse complement strand
ACCGCGCACTCTGGATTCGGGCAATTGGGCGTAGAGTTCGCGTATGGCTGTGAAGAGGCCCGTGTATGTGGCGGCATTTGATCGCGGGGTGCGCCCGATTGGGGATTGGTCTATGCGTATGACTTTGTCGATTTGTTCAATGCCTTCGATAGATTTGTAGGGCAATGGTTCTGTGCTGGCGCGGTGGAGTTGGTGGGCGAGCGCGGGATACAGGGTGTGGTTGATGAGCGAGCTTTTGCCCGAGCCAGATACGCCGGTGACGCATACAAAGACGCCCAGTGGAATATCGATATCGACGTTTTGCAAGTTGTGGCCACTGGCGCCTCTGATTGAGAGATGCCCGCGAGGCTGGCGAATGTCGGGGGGGAGGGGGATGGCTTTTCGACCGGAGAGATAATTGCCGGTGAGAGAATTTTTGTCTGCGATTACGGCTTCTGGCGGTCCCTGTGAGATGATTTTGCCGCCGTTTTCGCCCGCGCCCGGGCCCAGGTCGATGAGATGATCGGCCATTTGCATGGCTTCGCGGTCGTGTTCGACCACGATGACCGAGTTGCCCAGATCGCGCAGGTTGCAGAAGGTGTCGATGAGTTTGCGATTGTCGCGGGGGTGCAGGCCTATACTGGGTTCGTCGAGTACGTAGAGAACACCGACGAGGCGGGTTCCGATTTGTGTGGCGAGGCGAATGCGCTGAAATTCACCTCCCGAAAGTGTTGCAGCTTTGCGGTTGAGCGCGAGATATCCCACGCCGACATCGACGAGAAATGCGAGGCGGTTTTCGATTTCGCGTGTGAGGGGGGCGGCGATCTCAGCTGCGTTGTTTTTGAGGTCCAGGGTTTGAAAGAAGTGCCTGATTTTTTCAATGGGCATGCTGGCAATGTCGGCTATTGTACAATTGGAAATTGTGACGGCAAGAGCTTCTGGCCGCAGGCCCGCGCCCTGGCAGTCGGGGCAGGTTTGCCCGCGCATAAAAAGCTCGATTTTTTCCCGCGCTTCGTCGGATGTAGCCGTTTTGTATTGGTGCTGGAGATCGGGTATGACGCCTGTTTTTCCTCTGAGGATTGCTCTTTGGACGGTTTTGGAGAGTTTGGAAAAGGGCGCTGAGGGATCGAATGAGAGGTTGCGCGATAGGCGCTGAAGTTGTTCTACCTGGCGTTTGCCTTTGGGGATGCCCCAGGGCGCAATCGCGCCTTCGAGGATGGATTTTGAAGGGTCGGGCACGACGAGGTCGGGATCGACTTCAAAAACAGTGCCCATACCGCTGCAAGTGGGGCAAGCCCCGTACGGGCTGTTGAAGGTGAAGAGGCGGGGTTCTATTTCTTCGATTTCAAAGTGGCCTTCTGTGCAGGCAAAGCGCGTGGAAAACGTCCATTCCTCATGGTCGATAATGTCGAGTGTGGCTGTGCCATTGGCAAGGTCGAGGGCTGTTTCGAGTGAGTCTGCGAGGCGCGCGGCCATGTTTTCGCGCACAATGAGGCGGTCGATGACGGCTTCGATGTTGTGCGCTGTGTTTTTATCGAGGTTGATGTCGCTGTCAAGTGACGCGACTTCGCCATTGACGCGCACCCTGAGATAGCCTTCCTTGCGCAACTGGTTAAAAACACTCAGGTGGGTGCCTCTGGCATTGCGGATCAGGGGCGCGAGGATCTGCAGGCGTTGTCCTTCGGGCAGTGCGAGTACGCGATCGACAATTTGCGCGACGCTCTGGCGCACAATGGGCTGGCTGCATATCGGACAGTGGGGCGTGCCTATTCTGGCGAATAAGAGACGCAAGTAGTCATAGACTTCGGTTATGGTGCCCACTGTTGAACGCGGTGTGCGGGGGATGCCGCGTTGTTGAATCGCCACAGCAGGCGAGAGACCTTCTATGCTGTCGGCATCGGGTTTGTCCATGAGATCGAGAAATTGCCGCGCATAAGCGGATAGCGATTCCACATAACGGCGTTGTCCCTCGGCGTAGATGGTGTCGAAGGCCAGGGACGATTTGCCCGATCCCGAGGGTCCGGTGATGACGACGAGGCAGTTGCGCGGGATGTCCAGGTCGATATTTTTGAGGTTGTGCTGACGCGCACCTCTGATGGTGATTGTATCGCTCATAGGTGTGAAGATAAAAAATTCAGGCACTTAAATTTTAAGTGCCTGAAAAATAAAGTGCGGCAGAGAGGACTCGAACCCCCAACCCTCTGGTCCGAAGCCAGATGCTCTGTCCAATTGAGCTACTGCCGCTGTGCAAATAATATACGGATTGTGGTCGTGTTTTGCAAGTGGATGAATTAGCTTGACAGTGAGAGGTGTAATTAAGATGTTGTCTTGAAATTCCATTTGTCTTTTCACGGAGGTGTGATTTGAATACGCGTTCAAAAACGCTATTTGACGCAGCACAACAGGTGATTCCCGGCGGTGTGAATAGTCCTGCAAGAGCATTTGGCCCCGTAGGTGGCGATCCGCTCTTTATTGTGAAAGGAGAGGGGGCGCGAATTGTCGATGTCGATGGGAGGTCTTATATCGATTTTGTGGGGTCATGGGGACCGCTTATTTTGGGCCATGCACATCCGGAAATTGTCGCGGCTGTCAATGCAGCGGCTGCTGGGGGCACGAGTTTTGGCGCGCCGACAGAAATCGAAGTGAAGATGGCCCAATTGGTCACTGAAATGGTGCCGAGCGTGGAAATGGTGCGGATGGTAAATTCGGGTACCGAAGCCACGATGTCGGCTATTCGGCTGGCTCGCGGACACACGGGGCGAAACAAAATTGTCAAATTTGAGGGGTGCTGGCACGGGCATGCCGATAGTTTTCTGATTCAGGCGGGGTCTTCAGCTCTCACGATGGGCGCGCCGAGTAGTCCGGGGGTTACACCTGGAACAGCAGCGGATTCGATTACTGTGCCTTTTAATGATCTGGAGGCCGTAGAAAAAGCCGTTGTGGAAAATAGGGATGAGATCGCGGCTGTTATTGTTGAGCCTGTGGCCGGCAATATGGGGGTGATTCCGCCAGCGCCGGGGTTTTTGCAGGGGTTGAGAGATATAACGGCAGAGAGGGGCATTGTGCTGATTTTCGATGAGGTCATCACAGGGTTTCGCGTCAGTCAGGGTGGTGCGCAGGAGCTTTATGGGGTGACGCCTGATTTGACGACTCTGGGGAAGATTATCGGCGGTGGGCTGCCCGTTGGTGCTTTTGGGGGTAGGCGAGAAATTATGTCAGATATTTCACCTCTGGGAAAAATGGTGTCGCAGGCCGGCACATTGTCGGGCAATCCCCTGGCTATGACAGCGGGATATGAGATGCTCAAACGCCTGCAAGAACCGGGTGTTTATGAGGTGTTGGAGGCAAAATCGCAGGCTCTGGAGACAGGTATTCTGGAAAACTTAAAATCTCTGGGATTGAAATATCAGACCAATCGGGTGGGTTCGATTATGACCTTGTTTTTTACGGAATTACCTGTGACGTCATTCGATGCTGCCAATGCGTGCGATCAGAATTTGTTCGCCCGGTATTTTCGGGAGATGCTCAATCGAGGTGTTTATCTGGCCCCGTCGCAGTTTGAGGCTGCGTTTGTTTCTCTGGCTCATTCTGACGCGGATATTGACAAGACTATAAAGGCAAATTACGAAGCCCTGAAAGCATGTATCAGTTAAAGAAAATACTGCCGGCACTTTTGCTTTTTTTATGTGGCTGTAGCTCGCCACATGGCGATTATGTTCGGCAATTGCGATCGGGGACGGTTGATCAGCGCATTGATGCGGCTGCCTTTTTGGGCGCACAGCGCGTTTTTGAAGCTGTTCCCCATTTGCGCGCTGCTTTGCGCGACTCTGCCGCACCTGTGCGCACAAAGGCCGCCTGGGCGTTGGGAATGTTGCGGGCGAAGGAGGCAGTGCGCGATCTGATCCGAATGCTTGGAGACAAAGATCGGGATGTGCGCCAGATTGTTGCCTGGGCATTGATGCAAATTGAAGAGCCGGAAGCCATTTTAGCACTTGAACGCGCTATGGCGTCTGAATCCGACGCATGGGTAAAAAAAGATATGGAGCGGGCAGTGCGCTACTTGAGGCAGTTTGATGGCGAAGCAGATGTTGAGGAAGGTCGCGTGAGAGGGGAGTTTTTCTGAAAAGATTTGACATTTGAGGTTCTATTTTATATATTTCGCGCTCTGCACCCAAAATGGTGCAGAATTTTGCTTGACTTGCAAATGTCGATTTGATAGATTTACTCCTTACCGGCACTTTGTAAGTCAAGAGTGCCTATTTTGTTCTTTGAAAATCAAATAACGTGCATGTGTTATTCAAAAGCTTGGTAGGTTCTCAAGGTTTCTTGAGAATTTCAGTAATTTGCAAAAAAAGCCCATAATATGGGCTCTCTCATTTTTTTCACGGAGAGTTTGATCCTGGCTCAGAACTAACGCTGGTGGCGTGTCTTAGTCATGCAAGTCGAACGAGAAAGCGCCCTTCGGGGTGCGAGTAAAGTGGCGAACGGGTGAGTAACACGTGGGTAACCTGCCTTTGAGTGGGGAACAACCCCTCTAACGAGGGGCTAATACCGCATAATGCAGCGGCTCCGCATGGAGACAGTTGTTAAAGGGGCAACTTCGGTTGTCTCGCTTGAAGATGGACCCGCGGTCCATTAGCTTGTTGGTGAGGTAACGGCTCACCAAGGCAACGATGGATAGCCGGCCTGAGAGGGTGTACGGCCACACTGGAACTGAGAAAGGTCCAGTCCCCTACGGGGGCCAGCAGTCTAGAAATTTGCGCAATGGGCGAAAGCCTGACGCAGCGACGCCACGTGGAGGATGAAGCCCTTAGGGGTGTAAACTCCTGTCAGAAGGGAAGAATGCAGGAAATAACTTTTCCTGTTTGACTGTACCTTCAGAGGAAGCCCCGGCTAACTTCGTGCCAGCAGCCGCGGTAATACGAAGGGGGCAAGCGTTGTTCGGATTTACTGGGCGTAAAGGGCGTGCAGGCGGACCGATAAGTCGTCTGTGAAATCTGTCGGCTCAACCAACAACTTGCAGTCGAAACTATCGGTCTTGAGTACAGGAGAGGAGAGCGGAATCTCAGGTGTAGCGGTGAAATGCGTAGATATCTGGGAGAACACCGGTGGCGAAGGCGGCTCTCTGGCCTGATACTGACGCTGAGGCGCGAAAGCTAGGGGAGCGAACGGGATTAGATACCCCGGTAGTCCTAGCTGTAAACGATGGGTACTAGGTGTTGGAGGTATTGACCCCTCCAGTGCCGCAGCTAACGCATTAAGTACCCCGCCTGGGGAGTACGGTCGCAAGGCTGAAACTCAAAGGAATTGACGGGGACCCGCACAAGCGGTGGAGCATGTTCCTCAATTCGATGCAACGCGAAGAACCTTACCCGGGTTTGACATATACCGGACACCCCTAGAGATAGGGTCTTCTTCGGACTGGTATACAGGTGCTGCATGGCTGTCGTCAGCTCGTGTCGTGAGATGTTGGGTTCAGTCCCGCAACGAGCGCAACCCCTATCCTTAGTTGCCAGCACGTCATGGTGGGAACTCTAAGGAGACTGCCTATGTTAAGTAGGAGGAAGGTGGGGATGACGTCAAGTCCTCATGGCCCTTACGCCCGGGGCTGGAAACGTGCTACAATGGCCGGTACAAAGGGCTGCAATACCGTGAGGTGGAGCCAATCCCAAAAAACCGGTCTCAGTTGGGATTGGAGTCTGCAACTCGACTCCATGAAGGTGGAATCGCTAGTAATCGTGGATCAGCATGCCACGGTGAATACGTTCCC
>JAPOXY010000183.1 GCA_026706845.1 Gemmatimonadota bacterium | reverse complement strand
TGGATTGCCGTGGTCCGCACCAAATATGATGAGGGTTTGTTCCTGTCGTCCAGTTTCCTCAAGAAACTCTAAGACCCGTCCGACTTGAGTGTCAACCCAGGCGACCTGTGCGTAGTAGTGAAGGCGTCCCGCACGGAGTTTTTCGGGATCCATTCTGGCCACACCAAAAACTTCGGCAACGCGTTTTTCAAATGCAGAGAGGGTGTCAGGCAGCGGATCGGGCAGGCCGGGGTCTTGATCGTCGAGAAGCTTTACATATTGTGCTGGCGGTAATACCGGTGTGTGGGGCTGAAGAAGGGAAATGCGCACGAGATAAGGGGAGGTTGCCGTTTGGAGCCAGTGTAAAGCATTTTCAACGACTGAGTCGGGAGGATAGGGTTCACCGTCTGGGAAAATACCGCCGTTCATGCCGCCGTAGGGCGAGCGGATCATCTGCACAGCGTCTGCGCCAAGATGTTCCCAGATTTTCATTTCACCACCTGTTCCGTCGTGGTATTGGAAGATTTCATGCTCTGGATTGGCACCTGGACGTATTTCGGGGGCAACATGGATCTTTCCAAAATTGGCAGTTGAATAGCCGTTCTGTGAAAATACGTTAGGGAAAGTTTGCAGGATACGGGGCAACCGGAAATTTGGCCATGCACCTTCGTTGTTGTACACGCCTGTGTCTTCGGGATAGAGACCAGTTAGCGTGCAATATCTGGAGGCAACACAAACAGGCGCATTGCAAAAGTTATTTGTGAATCGCACACCGCTGCATGCCAAACGGTCGAGATTTGGCGTGCGCAACTGCAATCTGGGATGCCCATAACAGTCCAGCGCATCGGTGCGCAGTTCGTCACAGTAAATCCAGATAATATCAGGTTTTTCAGGCATAAAAAGTTCGGCCTTTGTTTTTAGATGTCTTTTTTAGGGACAACTGCACCGTGTCGCGCAAGTAGATCGTGTAAATCAGAAAGCGGAACGTCGCGGGGTGTTGTTTCCAAACGCACAGATACTGCTGCTGCGGCACCCGCTGCCTGTCCCATAGCCATTGAGGATGCCTGTACTCGCAAAGCAGAATTTGCAAGTCGGTCACTGCTCACACTGCGTCCAGCGACGAGTAAATTATGACTGTTTTTAGGGATCAGTGCGCGTAGTGGAACTGTTGCAACTGTGCCTTCAGACAGAGGTTGGGGCTTTACACCGTCTTTGTCATGGAGGTCAATTGGATAAAAAGAGTACGATACAGCGTCCTCAAAATGTCGGCCACTGGTATAATCATCGTGGGTTATCTGCACCTCTCCAACAATGCGATAGGTTTCGCGCACAGCGGTTTCTGCCTGCGCTTTTAAAACGCGGGCATTTTCGCATCCAGGCAGTGAACGTACAAACCGCAAAATCCGCAACAAAGATTGTCGCCCTGAAATGTTGGTTTTTGTATGCCTGTCAGAGGTCGATGCATCAGCGCCAAATACATGCTGGGCATTTTCTCCGCCTTTTCCAAGGTAGCCGATGAACCGTGCGCGCGGATTGCTTACATCGCCGTGTTGTAATCGGCCATCTTTCATGGCTGCGATAAACTGTCTCTGTATGACATCTTCGTCCAGCGTATCAACATCATAACCACCCAGTTTAAAAATCAATGTGCCCGGTTGTGTTTCTTCTTCGCGCAAACGAGGAAAACCGATCTTGCCCACAATATTTGCTCCGCCGGTGCAGTCGATTAACTGTTTGGTCAGGATGGTGCGCCGCAGGTTTTTTCCGACAGTCTCGATTTTCCAACCTCTGTCTGTTTCTAAAATTTGCGTCGGTATTTCATAAAAGTGCAATTGCACACCTGCTTGGGTACAGGCTTCTTCTGCAAGTGCCGCATATACAGGGCCATTGATGCGTATCTGGTGCATCCAATGGCGCTCAGGAGAGAAGACTGAAAAATCCGGCAGTTGGCCACTGTCAAGTGCTACTGCTTTTATAACCAGTTCCCATCCAATGCCCGCGACAATCTGCTTTCCCCAGGCATGAAAAAGCCCGGGGAAGGAAACGCCGCCTGTTGTGGTGACACCGCCGAGTTGACTGCCAGATTCAACCAGAGCCGTGCGAAGTCCCGCGCGACCCCCTTGTATGGCAGCAATCGTGCCCGCTGTGCCTCCGCCAACTACGAGCACATCTACATCGTCTTTCATATGCTCCATATTTTCTGCTTTTGTCGCAGGCATTTCCTTACTCCCTTCGTAATTTGGAATGGTCTGCAAATCGCCTATGCAATGTCTTCTGGGGCAATGAATACGCCTACGATGTGGCTTTTATTAGGTTCGTCGCCATAATTGGTGTAATCGACCAGAATGATGCGGCCATCGGGTAAGGTGAGCCAGGATGAGTATCCGTGATCAGGACGGGGTTCTTGATCAGGATGGTTGGCATGGATTTGAACGAAGCGGTCGCGCTGATATTGATCGGGGTATTCACCGGAGGAGGCAGACCAGTTCCACGACCAGTCATCGAAGGTTCGATTTTGCGATGAAAAGCTGACGGATGTCCAGGTGCTACTGCCCGTGTCACTCCATTGGCCAAACATGGTGCGCATATCGGGGCGGGATGAGGTATGGTCTGAGATGTGTGTTTCTCCGCGGAAGACGTTTCGGTAAATCATATCTTCACCATCAACCTGTATGCGCAAGAGGCCGCCCTTGTGGCGATAAGCGACTTTTCGTGGTTGTGAAAAGTCGATTTTTTTATGCAAATCGGTGCGTTCGAGCCTACCCAGGGAAATGAAGTCAGAGCCGATGTAGAGGATATCGCCAATGCTGCCACAAGACATAAAGGCAATGGGTTCTCCCGGTGGGCCTTCGACTTGCACTTCAGCTTCGAAGTCGACGGTACTGAAGCGATCCTGTGGCGGGAGGAGGCTGTAACGGCATTCGTGCTCGGGTTTGTGATGGATGGTGAGACCATTTTCATTGCGTGTTGCACTGTATTTTCTGCGGGGACCACCGATGGCATATGTCCCCGCTTCTTTTTTGAGGTCGCCAATCCAGGCATAACAGCCAAGACCGCCGTTGACGTGGCGACCTGTGACCATGCAGCGGCCATCTTCGAGTTGTCTGACATACGGACGATGGAGGGCAAAAGGACACATCTGAGGGGTACTCCATGTGCGCCCATTGTCCTGAGAGAAAGCTACAAAACTGGGCACACCTCCAGAGCGGTTTTCGCGCATGACACAGGCGATTTCTTTGCCGCCGTCGAGGATGACAATTGCGCCTTCGCAAAATCGGTTATAACCATCGTGGGCAACAGTGACCTCATTGCCCCAGGTTTTGCCACCGTCAGATGAAAAGGTTGCGATTTCAGCAAATTCTTGAGCTTCGCGAAACATGATGTGGCTACCCACGGTAAGACGTCCATCGGGCAGTTCCATGATGCGATCGGGTTCAAAGCCTCTGATGTTGGGTTTGTAAGGCCCGTCCCAGGTTTTGCCTTCATCTGTGCTCCACCAGAGCCAGTTGCCGGGGGGCTGGTCTTCGTGAAAATGGCTGAAGTCGTCGTGGTCGCAGATGACAACAATGCGATCATCACTTAAGAGGCTTATGCGCGGTGTTACGAGACGCTCATCGCCTTTGCTGCGATCAGCAGTTGCGACTTCGCTCAGTTTGTCCCAGGTTTGACCATCGTTTTCGCTGTAGAGGATGGTGAGGATTTGGGTGGTTTCACCCCAGTGGGCTTCGGTATCGGAATAAACGAGCAGAAGGCGACCGGATTTGAGGCGAATGATGTCGGGGTTTTTGGTAAAGCGGCCGGGACTGCGCCAGGCGTCAAAGACTTTGTCGTTGATAGAGCGTGGATGGATATACATCGAATTCCTTTCTAAAATCTGCCGATACGTGTTGATCCTGGATGGAAAACTCCTGGCCTCTATTGTTGTTGAAAATAGGAATCGTAAAGGATTTGGCAGGCTTCACCTCGGGTTAAATGTGCGAGTGTATTGGTGTCGAGTTTTTCGCCACACAACTGGACAAAACCATCGATCCAACGATGCGCTGTGTGCTGGTCGAGTTTATCCTGCGGTCTGGCATCGTATGTATCGAAGAATCCCTTTGTACCTGCCCATTGTATAGCGGCGTTGTGTGCATAGTTGTCGTCAAGGTCAATATCATTGAGAAATGTGAGCATGGAATTTTGTTCGGCCAGGGTTTGTTGAAGCTGATCGATCTCAATGTCGGCCGGTGTCTGTTTGTTTTTGATGGCCTGGACGGCCGCATAACCAGCAGACTCGGCAATTTGCATCCAGGTGGGCTCCAGACGAATCGCGCTTTGCCCGAGGTGGCTGGAAGAAAGGCAGACTGGGACGAGGAAATTGTCTAATTCATTGGCGAGCAGGCTTCGATAAGGGATCTGGCCAGGGACGGTTTGCTTGTGGAGCATGACTTTGCCTTCATCGCGACTGTCTTTGACGCGTTCGGGATGGCAGGCGTGAACGTCCGTGTACCATTCACAAATAGCAATCGTATCTGAGTGAATGGGCGCTCTGTCTATGCCTTTGGCCAGGCGAACATCGTGCTCGGTGAGCATATAACGCCCTTCGAGACGACGGGCTTCGCGCACATAGATCTCCCAGGGCATGTGATTGTTGTCGGGAAATTCGTCTTTGGCCAGCCCCCACTGAGCAAAGGCTTCGCGCATGTTTTCGGGCGCATCGGGATCGTTTTGAAAGAAATACAAAATGCCAATAACGATGTTCCAGAAGTCTTTCAAGATGCGCTGACGGGTTGGCCAGTCGCCGTGGACATAGTCGGTCGCACCTTCAATAAGTTGTGGTCGGTTCCAGTCGCTTTTGTTGTTGGGAAATTGTCCGCCATCTTGCCCGCGATCAGGTCTGTTGACTTCAAGGGATTGGAGTAAGGTTTTGATGCGTGTGGGATCGTAGTCTTCTGGTGGCTCTGGTTTGACCTGATTGTTGGGATCGCTGCTGAGGGCTGTGCGAAAGTTCATGGCTTGCACAACACCATCGCCTTCGCCTGTGCTATCGGGCATGATGGTTTCCATCGCACCACCAAATTGCCTCAGGTTTAGCGATGCAACAATGTCGGCCATGTGTTGTTCTGACTCGGGAAGCTCCTTTGCAAATCGCATAAAGATGCGACCAGCGTGAGGTTCGTTAAATTCGTCTTTGGATTCACGTCCGACTCTGAAAGCGACATTGGCTAAGGGTAGAAGATCGCCTTCGTAAGAAGTATCGACAAAGATATCTCCGGTAGCTCGGAAGCTGGCATCGCGATTCATTTCTGTGAATGTGATAGCTGTAATTAAGCGGTCAGCTTGTTCGATATCGGTAGGGTAATGGCTTTTGATCAGGGTAATATTTGATTCTGCCTGTATCATCTCTTCCGACAATTGTTCGAAGACACGCGCTTCGTATTTGCCATTGGAGTGGCCCGTTTCGCCGGGCAGGCAGGCTGCGTATTGCGGTGAATCTTTTCCATAGGTATTGCGGTAATGATCGAAAATCGCCTGACGCATCTCATTGTAGATGGGCGATCGCCAGCCTTCGTAAAGTGTATCCCAGAGTCCCATCCCATTGGCTGGCAGTCCACCGATGTGGGGTGTATGATTGACGAGCAAGACGGTCAATCCTTCACGCGCAGCTCGAACTGCACAGGCAAGGCCTGCGGGATTGCCGCCGTAGATGATGAGGTTGTAGTGAGTACTTTCCATAAAGCCAGTGAGATCTTTCTTCCACTTTCCTTTGTGTGTCCCGTATTTGCGGCGAACCATTACAATTTGGTTGCCTCTGAGAATCACCCCGGCAACGCCTGCTTTTACGTAATGCGATGGCATCGTTAAACGGTCCGTCGTATTGTGAAAACCTCAAGAGAGAGTCTAATCATCTTCGCTTGTATCAGTCAACCTATTTCGTCTTTGAAGTAAAGTTTTTGATCTCTTCGTTGCGCTTTTGAGCGCATTGCAAGGCTACTCAACTCTTCATTTTCTTCAGATTTTGCAGTTCTGATCATTGGAGTGATCCCGGTAAGATGTATTTCGCATTACATTTAACGTTTTACGGCTTGCGAACCCCAACGGGATTGTCGCAGGCCAAGGCGCGATCAGTGCCGCAGCGCAAAACGTGCTAATATATGACGTGGACAGTTCGGCTCGTGATCATCTAGAAGCGATGTGATCCAAGGCGTAGGATAATACCGGGTCATCCGAATCGGGATATGTCGTGAAGACCTGCTCGTTGATCGGGATGTCGGGTAAGGTACCACGACGTTCATCGCCAAACTGAGGTATAGGAGCGAAAAACTGTTTGCACGATACATTGAAACCCAACCCACTATGAGGGAGTCTCTTATGGAGATTTTCCCCGAATGTTTGCCGTGTCGCACCAACTTCCTCGCCAATCAAGGTACCCAGTTCATAGTCCTTGACTATAGCGGCCAAACCTCCCGCCGAAGAAAACGTCTTTGGCCCAACGAGTACGTAGAGGTTGCCCTCGAATCTGTTGCCTCGATCCTCCGGATTTCGGAGCCCGGCTCGTCGGGTGATCGTTTGGCCCGTAAGTTCGTCGAAAGCTCGGTAATACTCATGTTGTTCGTATAGGTGCTCCGACAACTTAACATCCATCCTTGCTGTGAATCTGTATGGCTTGACGGTTAGACAATCCAGCAAATAATCCCCGTAGGCCGAGTTTCCGCCGCCGTTGAACCGAAGATCAATTATAAAATTCTTGGTACCATTTGAACGAATCTCAGCGAACAGATCGTCAGCATATGCTTTCTGTTTTTTGGAGTTGCGAAAACTATCGAAACGATAGTAGCATGTATCTCCGTTGTGGTAGTATTCATGAAAATCCTCAACACGCTCTTCCTTGTCAGTCGAAACTATCGAACTCTGGTAGGTTGACATCGTTACCAGGTCGAGCATCTCTTCTATAGTCTCTCCGGTTCGATCTACCGTTGTTAGCGCTAACCGAGGCTCATCGATCGGAGCAAAGTAAAACCAATAAACACCCTGATTTGCTACAAACGATGTGATTTTTTTGTCCAGCTTTTCGCCTGAAATAGCTGCAAGGATAGGTTGCAGGAAATCGAACGGATCTTTGTTGGCTATCGCCACGATTTTCCGACGATGTTCGTTCTCGATCAATTGATCCGCGTAAAAGGCCCCCAATTGGTAGGACAGCTTGAAAGGCAACATGCGACGGGTTGTATCCGAATAGCCCCCCTGAAGATCCAGGTAGTGGTTTGTGTGTCCATCTTGAAATGCCGCCGCTGCCTTTGCCAATTCGACCGACAATGCTGAGATCGTTACGATACTCCTGCTATCAGCAGCCTTTTCTAACGACTCTTGGGCGTTCCTCTTCAGATCTATGTATCCTTCTGGTGATATGTTCATGAGTGGGTGAGGATGCGCTTCTTCGACCACTCGAAAGAAGTACCACATATCCTCCAAAGCCAGCTTCAAGTCGATGCCCGGGTCTATTCTATTAAATCCAGCATCATATATCATTACGGTTTCGAGGCGGCCATTTACTACCGAGACAAAAGACTTTGAACCATCGTAGTGTTCGTGCAGTTGCGGTAGCAGATCCAGTGAGGTGGCCACAACAATAACTGATGATCCTTCTGAAAATGGGTTTTTTCCTACTACCAAGCCGCCAACCTCACCCGAAAAATGAGGGGCCTCCTTGCGGAGAAGCTCGCCAATCCATGTGCCCCGAAAGGCGTGGAATACAGGATTGTCTTCTCGTATCTCAAAGGTGCCGTATAGGACAACATTCCCTGGCGCCAAGTCTTCGCTCTTTGAGACGACGTCGGTAGATAACACTGTGACATCCTTGACATTGCCCTGTGTTTTCCAGAAGTGTTCGATACTATCGACGACGCCTGTGTGCAGTCTCGAATCAAAGTCGACCACGACGGTTAGACTCTCTTGTTTTTCGACGTGCGACAATGTGAGTGGCACGGTCCTCATTGCTGCCGAAGCTGACAGAAAATCGATTGCCCGATGCGGCTGCGTTTCAGATTGCCGCACCGATTTATGTTCCATGTGAATCTTGTAGTCAGCAGCAGGAATTGTCAGCCATGGATTGATCATAGTTAGGTTCAAATTTGTTACTGCCGAAGATGTGAGCCCACTCACTAAGAAACATAAGCGACCTTCGGGCTCTTCTCTCTACCGGGTGTCGGGCAACTCGAGGATCTGCGCTGCCTTCAACAACTCGGGGCGTAACTCATCGTACGGTAGATCCTGCGTGTCGCAATCGGCATCCAGACACAGCCTTGCTGCCAGCCCAGCAGACTCTCCCAGGACCATGAAGACCGGCTCCATGCGCGCGCTACCGTAGGATATGTGAGAGGCCGAGAAACATACGGGGATGAACAGATTTGCTGTCTCCCCCCTCTTTGGCACGATACTCCGGTAGCTTAAGGGATAAGGGTCGGTCGGGGGGATCTGCACATCCCCTTCGTTGAGGACACGTGCCACGCCTCCTTCGACATGTACGAATCGGGAGCAATTATGCGAGTCCATGGTGTAGCTACCCATCCCGATCGAGTCCTCTGCGACTGACTTCTGGTAGCAGTCGTGCTCAGTGATGACGTAGTCGCCGATCATCCGGCGACACTCGCGGATATACAATTGATGCGGCCAGTGCTCGGTATCGGTGAACTCGTCACTGGATAGCCCCCAGCGGCTGTAGGCGTCACGCACGCGCCGGGGAATCGCCGGTTCGTTGGCCAGATGCCAGTAGAGACCGCGCTGGTAATTGACGTGCGCCTGGAATATGGCCTCCCGCCCCTCATAGCTGGCGGCGGGCCATCCCCACGATCTCCCGATGAAGTCACTGCTGATGGGGCCGTTGTTGTTGGTATCGGTTTTACAGTAGCCGCCGGGTGTTCTGTTCGGGAAGATGTCGAACTTCCCGGGTACTCCGCTGTCGCGTATGTGGGCAACCGGGTCGGCGCTGTGATTCGGATTCTGGCTATCTCCGCCCACAGTGTTGAACCAGCGCGTCGCAAGGACATACTGGGCAGGATCGAACGCGTCTGGCTTAGTCCAGTCGATCTTGAGCGCAGGATCATCGGTCATGCATACGCGGAAGCAATAGGCTTGCACACGGTGATCGCCCTCGCCCTGTCGTGTCGCCAGATCGGTCTCCTCAATCTGAGGCAGCAGCCCGCTGTCCGGGTCACCCGGTTCCACGTAGGGATCGACGGTAAGACCGAACTGATGTTTTTCCCGCACCTGGATGCCGTTGAGTGTCTCACCGTAGATCTCATTCGCCTCATGCCCCACATGGAAGGAGACGCCGGCCTTCGCCATCAGGTCCCCCTCGTAGGAGCAGTCCATAAAGATCTTGGCGCGGACCCGGAGCCCGCCAAGGAGCGTGATGGAAACGATACGTCGATCAATAGATTCGACGGCGTCCAGATACTGACCGTACCGGACATCGATACCGTTTTCCGAAATCCACGCATCGAAAATAGCGTCGGCGACGTGGGGCTCGAACTGCCACTCTTCATTCTGTCCGTAGTGCCGTCCGACCTGGTTGTAGAAGGATCGGCTCAGTCCACCGATAACGTACTTACGGCCGAAGTCCGTCCACCCGAGTCCGCCGGTTGTCATGCCACCGATGTGTTGGCCCGGCTGGAGGATGACTACACGTAGCCCGGCCCGTGCGACTGTGACGGCTGCAGCGATACCCCCTGACGAGCCGCCGTAGATGCAGACATCCGTTTCGATGCTCTCAGTAGTAGGTTCAATCCAGTCGCGATGGAAGTATTTGAGATTTGACATCGGCTGTGAGCTCCGTGCGTTCGTCCGCGGTGAAGGGTGTGTGACATGACGAAGCGGCCAGCCTCACCTTTACACACGAAGGCAATGGTGAAGTTGGCGATTCTCTCTTCGGGAGATTCCTGCAGATTCTGTAGCTGTTATACGGCGTGTTGGTCGTCTCTATAGCAGTGATCTGATCTCACCCACCGCTAACGGTAGTCTCCGAATCTGCCCTTCGAAGTCAAAGCGTGAGAGCACGGAGTCTTTCACCGTTCCTGGTTTCTCAATATAGTGCGACAACTGATCAGCATAGTAGGCCGCCCAGACGACTCCAAATGTTTCCCGGTCTCCGACTGAGAGTGGTCTCTCAGAAAGATAGCCTCGTAGGAAATCCAGCATCTCTTTCTCCAACAGAGATCGTCCCCCAGTCAGATCATTCATTAGCCATCTGTGTTGGACCATTACAAGATCTACAGTAGCTGGCGCAAAAGAGCTGCAGAGGTCGGTGAAACCGACTTTCTCTCCATCCGTGTGGACGTTGGGACCCCAGACATCTCCATGCGTTGTCATCCACCGCACTGATGTTCGTGTTAGGTGCTTGTAGGTGGTTTGCAACTCGGTATGAAGGGTCTTGATGGCGTCGCGGAGATCGCCAGGAAGAGAACGGGAAAGTGCTCGCCGGAGTCTGACCTCCACAAAGCCAGTGAGATCTTTCTTCCGCATCCTGGATTTTTCGAACTTCTCCGATGCCAGATGAATCTTAGCAAGTCCACGTCCCACCGCACCCAATCGGTGGAGGTGACGAGAGCTGCAAGGTTCCCCACTGAGATCAGTTTCCACGGAGAGTACAACAGCATCTCCGATCATGATACACAAATCTCCGGAGAGAGTGGGGACAATCTGGGGGACAGGGGCATCATTTGTTGATAGATGATTGAGGAACTCGACAACTTCCTCCGGACAGAACTGACCCCGTGCCCAGTTCAATCGTGCAAAGAACGTCGCCCCATTCTTCTTGAATGAGAAAAGGCGCCCCGTGCCCGGTACCGGTATGAGAGAACCATCGAACTGCCAGGCTGACCAAAGGGCCTCCTGAATTTTCTCCTTTGGTGGAATCTGATCCACTAACTACTCCTCCGCTCACGTAGCCGGAAATCTTCAGTGACTTCAAAATTCAAATCAGTCACACGCTTGCTGCCCAAAGTTCCTCACGATCATTCCACGAGCTTTCTCGAAGCCAAGTCTCTCGTAGAATCTCTGGACCTGCTGGTCACA
Organism: Gemmatimonadota bacterium; assembly: GCA_026706845.1. Lineage (NCBI taxonomy): Bacteria > Pseudomonadati > Gemmatimonadota > Gemmatimonadota bacterium. The sequence goes on along the minus strand of JAPOXY010000183.1, from coordinate 3,267 downwards.
GATCAGGTCAATCATGTAGAGATCTTTGAGCTTTCGAATCATGCGTCTGACCAGATCCGATCCGATGCCTTTCCCTTGCCATTCCGGCAGCACCTCAAGATGTGGGATATAGGCGCACGAAACACCGTCTGAGATGGCGCTGATGAAGCCAATCACCTTCCCCTCAGAAGAGACTGCAAGAACCACGTAGTCGCTTCCCTTTAAGATTCTTAGATGCGCCTCGGGGGAGGGAGGGTTAGGCCATCCGACAAAGAACCCCTTTAGATTATCTGATCCAATTCCGTCGGTAGTGTCCTGATATGTAATCTGCATTGTCAGCAGCACCTCGATGGGGCCAACTCGCCAACGCGATCGCACCATCACACCATCGTCTCCAAATATACCTTCAACGCTGCAGCCAGATCGCGTCCAAATACACGCGCCAGTTCTGGACTCGTATCCAGATCGCCCACATTGGCATAGGGAAACTCTATTGCCGTTGCCAATTGAACGCCCGGCAATTCACCCGCCCACCGCCCAAAGCTCTTGCCAGCTGCATAATTCTCTGCCGTATTCCACTCCACGCCAAAGGGCAAATTATCCGCTGCAAAAAAGGGCAAGCCTCCCGTTCGTTCCGCTTCCAAAATATGCGAAAACCGCATCTGTTCCTGCCAGGGGACTTCTGACTCAGACCCCACCAAATAAATCGTCTCATTGCGATTCATACGAATCCACGGACAGTGCAGATCAATCGCTACCTTTAGTTTGCCAGCGCTCCAATCCGGCACCCTTTCTCGAATCACAGCCGTTTCAATATGCACACTCTCCCCGACATAATCCCGGTTGTGATCCCTCGGCTTCCGATTCTTCCCCTGATCGCCATCCTCCACACCGTCTTTATCCACAAACGGAATCACCAGACATTCAACCCGTCCCTGAAACCAACGCCCCAAATCACCCTCACCAAGTATCGCCGCCATTATGCCTTCCAGCACGTACGACTGCATCATCTCACAGCAGTGGTGTCGCGCCGCAATCAACACGCGCAGATTCGCCCCACCGTCCAGCCGCCCCACATACAACATCTCAACATCACGTCCTTTGCGCGTCTCGCACAACGTCTCAGCCACCAGATAGTCCGAATCCACATACGACGCCAAAAACCGGTCCAGGTCGGCCTGCACATACGGCATCCCAAAACTGAACCGCACATCATCCGCGTCATTCGCAAACGCATACACAAACGACTGTCCATCTACTGCATCATTACCCAACCAGCGCCACGTCACCCCACCGTCTTCACTCATCCCAGGACCACGCGTGCCAATCACATTGCTGCCGGTAAAGTGAAACCGCACGGATCGGCCTGCTGCGCCACGCACCCGAAAATACCAGTAGAACCAGTCGCGATCCGTATCGCGCAGATCCTGCCGAACAAACACATCATCACCGTCAATTCGCTCAGCGATGATATTCCCACCCGGAAAATCACAATCTATCATAATCATTGAACACGCTTCTTTATGATGTCGATTTGCATTTACTCCTCCACTATCCATTGGAGCGGTAATCTAGATAGACAATGGGCGACGGAGCCGGATTTGGCGTCCGTTGTCTCGAACACCGCCATCACGTTTCCACCCCATCGCCTCGTAGAAGGCGATCCCGCGTTCATAACCCTTAACAGTCCAAACTATCGCTTCATTATAACCGTCGGCAACGAGATGACGAAACGCGAGCGAGGCCAACGCCTTGCCGATGCCGAGGCGCCAATACGAGGGATCAATGGCGATGGTATCGAGTTCCCCTAATGTGGCGTCAACGGGATCGCGGCTGGGACCGATGCCGACAAAACCGACAACTTTACCCGTATGCTCTGCGACCCACCACCGGTGCGGGGCAGACTTCGCAAGATCGCCGCGCCAACGCTCAACGAGTTCTGATGTGACGATGCGATTGGACTGCTCGATGAGTTCGCCGAATCCTGCATTCCACGAATCGATATATATACGTGTGACGACTTCGGCGTCCACCGCAGTGGCTGATCGGATCGTTGGCCAAGGTTTTCGTGGATGTGCGTGTTCCAACTCGCCTATTCCTATGTCACATAACGTTTCAGTACTCCCGAACCACGAAGCGGTTGGGGGACGGCGAGCATCGGATTGGCTGATTCTCGCCTTTCAATCTATGCCTTCGATTGCAGCCTCGCCCATACGAATCGCCGCATCCGGGAGAGCGAGTATTCGGTCTTCCAATCCCCAGGTTCTCCGATTAGGCGACTTCGGACCCCATTTCCGGTGGAGCTGGCAGAGGCGCTTGGCATAGTAGGCCGCGAAGATGAAGGGGAGTGCGGTACGTTCATCATCTGAGGGAGGCCGGACTGAAAAGTACCCCTCCACGAACCGCTGCATTTCCTCAGCGGAGAGTATCGACGCGGTCTACGACCTCTCCTTCCAAGAAACTCTCCACCGAAATCACCAGGTCTCGAACGGACTTGTAGAGGCTACCATCCGTGGTTGGACGGATGTCAGGACACGGCGCGCCGCGATCAGCAAGGTGTCGAACAAACTCCACAATGGTTTTGGGATGGGTCGAGCCGTCCCATCCCGGATTCACGCGGAACACAACGCGTCCGTCCCGCAGACTATCACAAAAGAAGACGCACCGCGAATTCGCCCTGCGGACGCTGGTTACTTCCAGATCCCAGAATCGCTTGCAGAGATCCATAATTTCTGGCTGATCAGGCAGCGGGCCCGTTTCGTCTCTATATCTGGGATAGCGTGGTTCCATCTCAATTCTTCAGATTCACCCCCAACTGAACACAACTCGGTGAAAAATCATGACTTACTCGATTTGTCCCTCTGCGCCAACATCTGTTGTCTAACTTTTCTCTTTAAGTTCTTCTTTCTCTCCCGCTCTTCCTTTTTTTTCTGCCGTTCCTCTCTTTTTGTTTTGCGATGCTGTTGGCTTTTTTTAACCTTCTGAATCCATTCTGCTCTATTGGCTAAGATTTCAGGGCTACTCTTTTCGCCATATGAAAGCTTGTTTAGAAAATCTATAATTTCATGCTGTCTTCCTCCAATTAAATCTGTGGCTCCAGGCCGAGTCAGTCCTCCCTCAAGTTCCCAATGATACCTATGAATGAAGGTGTCTATGAGGACCATCTTCTCTTTTGGAGATCTCGCAGTCTGGTATTTCTGGAGGAACTCTTGGAGAAAGACCGTGAGACCAGAGGCAGCAAGATGCTTACCTTGTTTGGCTTTATGATACTCGCCCCAGGTGAGTTCC
>JAPOXY010000182.1 GCA_026706845.1 Gemmatimonadota bacterium | reverse complement strand
TCCTTCCCAGTTGATATACCCATACTTGTCACCAATTTTCACACGAGCCAGACCTTCTGAAAAAGACCAGGCAGAGTCAAATTGCGGCTTGATAACATATTCTATCTCGTCCTGTTCCGCATCGGAGTTTGAAAATAGCAGGGTTGAGAAAATTAAGATGTATAATATCTTGTTCATTGCTGTACCTTCCTTTTATTAAAAGCAACCACAGGTAAACACCGATGAACACGGATTTGTGATTCCCGAACGCACAAGAACGCTCGGTTGCCCATCTTCGAACACATTGAAAGGTGGTATAATCCGCATCACAGGCATGCTGCAATCGCCTACCACGCGCATGGCTACGAAGCATGTGCCGTAATAGCCTGCTCTGGAATGTTTTAATCCAGAGATTCTATACGATAGGTTGCATCAATCACAGGCTTGAAATCCAAGCTCTAAATTATCCCCCCAAACATGGGTATTCCATCAGCTATTACTAATAGGATTTGGAGAATTTTTAAGGCTGGACCAGCCCATTGTTTCCATGAAGGGGTATCCTCAGAAGGTGTTTGGTCTAGTTTGTCAAGATATTCTTCAAGTGGCTTAATGAGTTCAGTTACCTTATTCCAGTCGAAACCCTCAGTAGTAATATGTTCTTTAAGTGGCTTAACGAGTTCAGCTACATCCTCTCTGTTGGAACTCTCTGCGGTTGTTTGGTCTAGGTCGTCAAGACGTTCTCTAACCTGCTCAAAGAATTTCTGAACCTTATTCTTATACTTTCTCATAACAAACGCGATCTGTGTACGGGTATCCTCTGTCTGTTGCTCAAGATGATAAATGCGGTTAGTCGCCGCTATGACTGATCGGGTATTTTCTGACAATTCTAATCTGAGATTCCCGACGCGGTCAGTTGCCTCTGTGAGCGAATTGTTGCTGGCTTCCAGCTTAGTCTCGAGATCAGAAATACGGTTAGTTGCCTCTGTGAGCGAATTGTTGCTGGCTTTCAGCTTAGTCTCGAGATCAGAAATACGGTTAGTTGCCTCTGTAAGCGAATTGTTGCTGGCTTTCAGCTTAGTCTCGAGATCAGAAATACGGTTAGTTGCCTCTGTAAGCGAATTGTTGCTGGCTTCCAGCTTAGTCTCGAGATCAGAAATACGGTTAGTCGCTTTTTTTAGATCACCTTTGGCGCGGCTTAAAAATATGGCAAGTATTATTATAGCCACCAATGCGAGGCCAACCATCACCATTTCCATTTGCATGACATACTCCTTTCTGAAAAATTACCGATATGGCGCGAATGCGCCGCCGTGTGGACTAAGTTTTTATACGACATAATTTTACATTTCAAAAGAACCAAGAACTAAAAAGACCGGGCAACCCGAAAACCGCGGGCAGAGGACCGGATGAAGCCCTTGTCGCGATTCGCCGAACGCAAGTTCCTCGGCCCGTTGTACCACGCACCACCACGCAATACGCGATAAAGGGTGTCTTCAGGCTCCCTCGCAGAACCGTCTAAAGGTGCGCCCCTGTAATTCTCATTCCAATAATCCTGCACCCATTCCTGCACATTACCGTGCATATCGTGAATGCCCCAGGCATTGGCAGCAAATGATCCCACTGGCGCTGTCTGCTTATCATCCCACTGACTGCCGCAACCTATGCAATTGGCACGGTTGACACCGATGCTGTCCCCCCAGCTATACGCCGTCTCGGTGCCTGCGCGCGCCACATACTCCCATTCCGATTCACTCAATAAACGATACGTTTTACCCGTCCGGGCAGACAACCAATGAACATAAGACTGCGCATCGTTCCAACTCACATTCATCACAGGACGATTCCCCCTGCCCCAGCCCTCATCATCCGGAACATAGCTTCCACAACCTCCTGCATCTATACAGGCATACCATTCGGCAAATGTTACCTCATATACACCCACCGCAAACCGGTAATCTATACGCACCCTGCGCATCGGTCTTTCATCATCGTCACCTCCCTCACGCTTGGGTGACCCCATCGTGAAAATTCCCGATGGTATCATCACCATCTTTGGACATTCAGCACAGTCTTGAAACGTCTCTCCAGATGAAGGTGCACTATCCCCGGTATTCTGTTGTGACCAAAGGGGTAGGCTCAGAAGGATTAATACACCTGTACAAATACAGTGGCGATACATCTTGTCTCTTCTTTCATTAATATTTTTGAATGACATTTGGATCTCACCTCGCTGTTTCCACGATGATACGCGCCTTCGATCCGGCTCCTCCGCGATGACGCCATACCTGCGTTTCTGTGTTCTCTCCAGTAACACGGATCTCGCCCGTGTTAACGTCTCTGTGGCTACAGTGGTCCCCCTTGTATCCCGTACCGTTGAGGGCTGTCAATTCCACTGCATAGCTCTCGCCTGACCACACATCCAGTGTGTAACAGTCCCAGTCGTTGTCAATTTCTCCGGAAAATATGCTCCTGCCATCTACGTCAACGCGGATCTTGTCGCCGTCTTCGCACTCGTGGTCTCGTACGCAAACCTTCAGGGTTCCTGTCGAGCCTCTGATTTTCATTGAAAAGTCCTGGATGGCCTGATCACTGGTGGTGCCCAGGCCGCCGTAGGCATAAATGTGGCTCCTGTAGTCCGCTACCCATATAGTCGTTCCATCTGACCAGATACCCGTAGGGGAGGTGTTTCCTGCGGCGAGATCGAATTCCTTGCCCCGGTCACGAGCTTTAGATCTCATGTTGTAGGCGTAAATTTTATGCCGATAGCCGTCTGCTACGAACATGGTCGTCCCGTCTGACCAGATTCCGTCAGTGCTTTGCTCTCCGGCGTCTTTTAGCGTATTGAAGTCCTTGTTCGGGTCATGAGCTTTAGACCTCATGTTGTAGGCATAAATTTTATCGAATTGGTAAGAGCTTTCCTTCACCCACATGGTTGTTCCATCCGACCAGATTCCTTCAGGGACGTCGTGTTCTACGGCGAGATAGAAGTCCTTGTCCCGATCATGGGCTTTGGATCTCATGTTGTAGGCATAAATCCTACCGTCAGCAAGGTCCACCACCCACATGGTCGTCCCGTCTGACCAGATCCCTGCAGGAGATTCGTTTTCAGCGGCTAACGTATTGAATTCCCTGCCTCGGTCACGCGCTCTGGTCCTCATGTTGTAGGCATAAATTTTAGCGCTCCTGTCCGCCACCCACATGGTGGTTCCGTCTGACCAGATCCCTGTGGGTTTTCTGTTTCCTGCGGCGCGGAGTTTATCGAAGTCCCTGTCCGGAACGTGGGTCATGTCGCCAGTCAATGCCAGACCTGTCAACACGAATACCAGACACATGGTTAAGATCGTACGGTTCCACATAGATGCCTCCTTTATATGCTTGTTCTCCGACTCACACGCGATGTTGGTGGATCTGCTGATATGGCGTTGAAAATGGGATGGGCGATAGAAGGATGCCTAAAATCCCATCTATCGCCCTGGACCGGGCTATCTGAGGGTGAGTCGCCCGGCAAGTTCTCTAAGTGAGGCGTTCAGGACCTGGGTTTCAAGCCTGTGTTTGATGCTGCTTTGGTCAAGTCTGAAAAGTTCTGTAAAAAGGTAGCCCCGTGATATAGGACAGAGATTTTTGTGTATTTTCCTCCCATGGACAACGTTGTTGCGCGGTGTTTGTGACGAGTCATCTTCTTAAACAGAGTGGGGTATGGTGTGTTGGACTATTCCCGCTCTGTATGTTGCGGCAGAAGACCACAGGCTGACTACCAATCCGACGGGGACCTTCTGACGTTTTTGCTGTGAAATATCACGGCTGATTCTCTGAGCCTCAAAACGGTTCAGGTTTTGGGTCACAGATCCTTTTTTGGGTCACAGATCCTTCTTTGCAAATGTGTTTTTAACTATGCAATATCCGTGCCAACGTGGATTTTTTTAAGGCATTTTTAATCATAAAGTATTATTTATATTGAAGTAATTAAAAATATTATATAGAAATCAGTCTGAAATTTTATATTTTTAATCTCCATATATCGTGATATTTCACCATATATGGAGATCGCCGATATTAAGAATATATGAAACACAATTTAGGGAACTTTTACCCGGGTTTAAACATGACAGCTGCAAGTGGGGGGAGGGTGATTTGCAGGGATTGCGGATGTCCGTGACTTGCGATGGGTTCGGTGTGGACAGTGCCGAGGTTGCCCATGTTGCTGCCGCCGTAGCGTTCGGCATCGCTGTTGATGTGTTCGCGGTAGGTGCCTGCGGTGGGTACGCCTATGCGGTAGTTTTCTCTTGGGATGGGGGTAAAGTTGCAGGCAAAGATCAAAGGGGTATCGTGTGATCGCGCGCGGCGCAGGAAGGATAGGACGCTGTTTGAGGCGTCGTGGAGCGAGATCCATTCAAAGCCTTCGGGTTCAAAATCTCGTTCGTAGAGTGCGGGTTCTCCCCGGTAGAGGGTGTTGAGGTCTCTTACAAAGCGCTTCAGGCCCGCGTGGTCGGGGTCTTCGAGCAGGTGCCAGTGTACGCTTTCCTGTGAGTTCCATTCTTGCCACTGGCCGAGTTCACCGCCCATAAAGAGCAACTTTTTGCCGGGATGGGCGTATTGAAAAGCATAAAAGGCGCGCAGATTGGCAAATTTTTGCCAGCGGTCGCCGGGCATTTTGTCGATGAGGGCGCGTTTGCCGTGAACGACTTCGTCGTGGGAGAGTACGAGGATGAAGTTTTCGTGGAAGGCATAGACGAGGCCAAAGGTGAGGTTGTCGTGGTGGTATTTGCGGTGGATGGGTTCTTTGGAGATGTAGGACAGGGTGTCGTTCATCCAGCCCATGTTCCATTTGAATCCAAATCCGAGGCCGCCCAGATAAACGGGGCGGGAGACGCCGGGCCAGGAGGTCGATTCTTCGGCGATCATCAAGACGCCTGGGAACTTTTCGTGGATGAGGGTGTTGAGCTGGTGCATAAAGGCGATGGCGTCTAAATTTTCTCTGCCGCCATATGGGTTGGGGATCCATTCGCCTTCTTTGCGCGAGTAATCTAGGTAGAGCATGGATGCAACGGCATCGACGCGCAATCCGTCGATGTGATATTTTTCAATCCAGAAGAGGGCATTGGCGATCAGAAAATTGCACACTTCATTGCGTCCGTAGTTGAAAATTAAGGTGCCCCAATCGGGGTGTGTCCCCTGCCGGGGATCGGCGTGTTCGTACAGGGCAGAGCCGTCAAATTGCGCGAGTCCATGCGCGTCTGTTGGGAAGTGTGCGGGTACCCAGTCGAGGATGACGCCAATGCCGTGGGCGTGGCAATGGTTGACGAGGTATTTGAAATCGTCTGGCGTGCCAAAACGGCTGGTTGGCGCGTAATAGCCCGTGATCTGATATCCCCAGGATTCGTCTAAGGGGTGTTCCATGATGGGGAGGAGTTCGATGTGGGTGTAGCCCATTTCGAGGACGTATTCGACGAGTTCATGCGCGAGTTCGCGGTAGGTGAGCGGTCGGTTGTCTTCTTCTGGGTTGTGCCGCCAGGAGCCGAGGTGCACTTCGTATATGGCGATTGGTTCGGTGTAGGGGTCTCTTGTCTGGCGGGTGTGTAGCCATTCGCTATCGGACCACAGGGCGTCGTTAGGCTGGTACACGACAGAGGCTGTGCGCGGGCGGTGTTCCATACAGAAGGCATAGGGGTCGCTTTTGGTAAAGATATCGCCGTTTTGGGTTTTGATTTCGTATTTGTAGAGGGTGCCGGGCGTCAGGTCGGGGATGAATAGTTCCCATACACCCGTGCTGCCTCTGTTTTGCATGGGGTGCTGGCAGCCATTCCAGGCGTTGAAGTCGCCAACCACGCTTACGCGCCGGGCATTGGGCGCCCATACGGCAAAACGCACGCCTTTTTCTGTGGGGTGTGCGCCGAGGCAGTCGTAGATGCGGTGGTGATTGCCTTCGCTGTGCAGGTGCAGGTCAAAGTCGCCTATAAGACGGGGCATCTATTCCTCAGGGGTTTCTTGAGCGCAGGAGAGTGGGGGGATGTCGATCATGGTGCGCAGTCCGGGTGCGGCAGATGCGACTATTGGGATGGCATTGGCGATGACTGCACAGGTGGCGATGTCGCCGTTGATGCCGCCGGGTATGATGAGGTCGTAAGCGGGTGTGCCATTGATCTGGATGCGCTCCTGAGATTCGATTGAGTCGCCGTTGTGTATCAGTTGTCCGACTGCGGCTTTGAAGATGAGGGTGAGGACTTCTCGTCCGTTGTGGTATCCCCGTCCCGTTTGCAGCACGCCTGCACAATGCCCCGGTTTTGCGAGGACGGGTTCCACGATGTCTTCGGTGTGGTCGAGTTGCCATCCCAATCGGGCGGCGATCATGTGCATGGATTCGGTGAGACCGACGTGTCGGATTTTTTGTTGGGCGACGAGATTTTGAAATTCTTCAACGGTGAGTCCCGCCCCTATTTTTTGCTGAAAGGGGAGACGGCGCGCAGAGGCGTCCTGGGTGCGTTCTATGCGAATGGATTGCACGGTGTGACACACGCCCGTGGCCGCTGTGGGCAAGAAGTCCATGAGAAAGCCGGGGTTGATGCCGGTTCCGAGAACTGAGACGTCGCGTTCTTTTGCCCAGGTGTCGATGGTTGTGGATAATTCGGGTTGTGTTGTCCAGGGATAAGACAGTTCTTCGCAGGTTGAGACGATGTTGACGCCCCGGTCGATAATTGCTTTTAATGTGGGGGCGATGCGTTGGAGTTCTGATACGGTTGTCACTACGGCAAGGTCTGCGTCGGCCAATCCCCTGTCGAGATCATCGGTGATAGCTATGCCGAGGGGTTGGTCGCATTGGCTCACTTCGCCCAGGTCCTGACCTGTTTTGGATGGGTCAATGTCAACGGCACTGACGATTTCAATGCCCGATCGTTTTACCAGATAAGGGGTGAGCATCTGGCCGAGTGGCCCAAGGCCGATTTGTGTGATGCGTATTGGAGAGTGCATGATAGTTTCCAGTGAACAATGGATAGTAAGTGCGGAATGGAGTAAAGATAAAGTGGAGAGTTCAAAGGGTAAAGGGTAAAGTAGCGGTGTACTCTGTATGTGTACTTGCGTGGAAAGGTATTTCACATTAATTTGAATGCTCTTTGATACTTTGATAAAGCGTTGCAATAAATGTCCCCTGAATGAAAATTAAAACGCGAATTGGGGGCGGGATAATTTTTAGTTGATAGGTGGATTATGAGTGATGAATTGATTGATGCTTTTGTTGAGAAGTACGCGTCTTTGTCCGGTGTCGCACATGTGGCTGAGGATGCTGATGCGGTTGCGCCCATTGTGGTCAGTGTGCTCAGGGAGGTGGGCTGTGAGCGGGTTGTGTTTGCCGAGTTGCCCGATGGGTTGGGCGATGCTGTTGAACGCGCGTGCGTGGATGCGGGAATTGATGTGCGCGTGCCGCCTTTTGACAGTTCTGAATTGCCCCACGCGATTGATGCTGCCGAGGCGGGGGTGTCCTGGGCGGTTTTTGCAGTGGCTGAGTCGGGTAGTCTCGTCGAGTTTGCTCTGGACGATGCCGTGCGTCTTGTTTCGACTTTGCCTCGCGTACATATCGGTATTTTTAAGGCGAATACGTTGCTGGAGAATTTGAGGGATGCGGCTGAGCCGTTGCGCCAGTTTTATCTGGATCATCCCGAAAATGCAACGGCGACTTTTATTTCTGGACCGAGCCGAACCGCAGATATTGAGATGCGGCTGACGCTGGGGGTTCACGGTCCCGAAGTTGCACACGCAATTGTTATTCGGTAAGGTGAGATGATGAATATTGCAAATCGCATGTCGCTGTTGGGTACGGAGTCTGCTTTTGAGGTGCTGGTAAAGGCGCGCGCGCTGGAGGCGATGGGACACGATGTGGTGCATTTGGAAATTGGCGAGCCGGATTTTGATACGCCCGCGCATATTATCGAGGCGGGACAAAGAGCGCTGTCAGATGGGTTTACGCATTACGGTCCGCCCGTGGGATTGCCCGAGTTGCGCGAGGCAATAGCCGAAGAGATTTCGACTACGCGACAGATTGACGTGCATCCCGATCAGGTGGTGGTGACACCCGGTGCCAAGCCGATTATGTTTTATTCTATACTGGCATTGGCAGAGCAGGGTGATGAGGTGATTTATCCGAATCCGGGTTTTCCGATTTACGAGTCGGTGATTCGGTTTGCGGGTGCGCAACCCGTGCCTGTGCCTCTGACGGAGGATCGCGGGTTTAGCCTAAATGCGGATCAGTTGCGCGATCTGGTGACAGAACGCACAAAGCTGATTATTCTAAATTCACCGCAAAATCCCACGGGAGGCGTGATTCCAGAAGGCGATTTGAAGGCGATTGTCGAGGTGGCGGTCGAGCACCAGATTCCCGTGTTGTCCGATGAGATTTATTCCCGGATGGTCTATGGTGATGAGTTTCACAGCATTTCGGCGTGTGAGGGTATGGCCGATTTGTTGATTATTCTCGATGGGTTTTCCAAGACGTATGCGATGACGGGCTGGCGCATTGGCTATGGGGTGATGCCGATGGATCTCGTGCCGCATTTTGACCGTCTGATGGTCAATAGCAATTCGTGTACGGCTGCGTTTACGCAAATGGCGGCTGTGGCTGCGTTGAAGGGTCCGCAGGACGCAGTTGAGGACATGATGGCTGCGTTTCGCAAACGGCGTGCGATTATTGTAGAGGGGTTGAATGCGATTGAGGGGGTTACATGCCCGATGCCCGAGGGGGCTTTTTACGCGTTTCCAAATATCGCGGGATTGGGCAAGTCGTCTGCGGCGGTCGCGGATGTGATTTTGAATGAGGGACACGTAGCGTGTCTGGCGGGGTCGGGTTTTGGAGAATACGGCGAGGGGTATTTGCGGTTTTCTTACGCGAATTCTGTGGAAAATATCGAAAAAGCGCTGGCGCGTATCCGAGTGTGCGCAGAAAGGTTGGTGTCTGCTAAAGCCGGTCCAGGAGCGGTATGATCGCAGGTAGTGACGCGACCTGGAGATCGTGCGAGAGATCGGATGCGCCATCGGTGAAGTGAATACAACGCACGCGGGCGGCGGCAGAGGCCATGAGATCGTAGCGGCTGTCGCCAATGCTTATGGCTTCGTTTGGGGAAGTGTGGAGGGCTTGGAGTGTTTTGTGGATGAGGTAGGGGTTGGGCTTTATGGGGCCGTCGTCTCGGCTGAGGGCGATGTCAAAGGCGCGATTGAGTCGGTTGATTACGCAGTGCATGGCGGCGCCGTGGTTGTTGGTGACCAGGCCGAGTTTGTACTTGCGCGCTCGCAGTGCGTCGATGAGTTCTGTTGCGCCAGCGCGAATGGCGGCGTGTTGTGCTGCTTCCCATTCTTTTTGGAGTAGGATGTCATTGGCTTTTTTGCGTTGTTTTGCGGGTAAGTTGTCGATGTGTTCGATGATGGTTTTTTCGGGGGGGCAATTGATTTTTGATCGCAACGCCGGCCAGTTGATGTACGATTCTGTGAGCGTACCGTCCATGTCGAAGATGATGGCGCGAATAGTCATTGTTTGCCTATTCGAGAAATACGGTTTGGCGGTCGCCCGATGAAAAGGAGATGATTGCGCGCAGTGGCTCATCGCCGTTGTTGATCGCGTGGTGGATCACGCCAGCGGAAACCCGAATGCTATCGCCCGGTTTGAGTTGATAGCTGTTGTCGCCGTACGTGTGTTCGCATGTTCCGGAGACGACGTAGAGGATTTCTTCGCAATTGGGATGGTAATGCGGTGGATTCTGCTGTCCGGGTTGAATGACGGCCATGCCAAAGGTCTGTTTGGCATCGGGGTCAATGGCCTGGCCCATGAGCCAGTTGAGGGTGCCCCAGGGGAATTCTTCGGCTGTGGTTTCCGATAGTCTCGTAACAGGCATAGCGGTTCCTTTTTCGCGTATTGGTGGTGATTTTTGAATGGGCACAGGATATAGGTTTTTTTGTTCGGTGTCAACATTGCGTTTGGGAGGTTGTAATGAAAAAAATTGAGGCATTTATCAAGCCGTTTAAGTTAGATGAAGTAAAGGAGGCACTCACCGAATTGGGATTGGTGGGGATGTCGGTTGGCGAATACCGGGGGTTTGGCCGCCAGCGAGGGCATCGGGAGTTTTACAGAGGCAGCGAATATCACGTGGATTTTTTGCCAAAACTCAAAATTGAACTGGTGGTCGCTGACGACGAGTTGGAAAAGGCGATTGAAGCTATCCTGGAAGCTGCCACCACGGGCGAAGTCGGCGATGGGAAGATTTTTGTGAGTACTGTTGAACAAGCGATCCGCATTCGCACGCGAGAGACAGGAGATGCGGCGTTATAGCCTGAGGTTCGTTATGGATATTTTTGATTTTGACACACCCGGCGCACGAGACGCGCTTGCACAGGCGGGATTTCGAGATGTTGAACGCGCGTTGCACAATCTCGAAGAGTTGGCTGGCTCAGGGGCTGATGGTCAACTTCCCGATGATTTTTTTCAGGCGTTGGCCGATGCGCCCGATCCCGATATGGCGCTGCATAATTTTGTGCGTATCGCGCAGGCCAGTCGCGCGTCGTTTTTGCACACGCTCAAAGCGTATCCCGAGTTGTGTCGCATGTTGTTGTGCGTTTTGGGCGGTAGCCCTTTTATGGCTGATATGCTGGTGCGCGATCCCGATATTTTTGACTGGTTGACAGGTGCTCCGGATCGCATTGCACAATCGTGTGAGAAAGAACAATTGATGGTGTCTTTTGATCGGGCTGTCGAAGCTGTGGATACGCGCGAAGACAAGCTTAGTGCTGTTCGGCGAAGTGCGCGACGCGAGTTGTTGCGTATTGGCGTGGGCGATCTGGCCGGTGGGCGCGCCATTCAATATGTTGCGGCTGATTTGTCGATTTTGGCAGATGTGTGTTTGCAAAAGCTGATTGATATTTTGTTGCCCGACTTGCAAGCGCGTTATGGCATGCCGCGAAATGGCGATGGACAGCCTGTGGCGTTTGCGATTTTTGGGCTGGGTAAGTTGGGCGGTATGGAACTCAATTTTAGTTCGGATATCGATTTGATGTTTGTCTATAGCGCCGAGGGCAATACAGATGGTGAACGGTCTGTGACGAATCAGGAGTTTTTCACCCGATTGTGTGAGCAAATTGTGCGTGCGGCAACAGAGGTGACGCCAGAGGGATTTTTGTATCGCATGGATATGCGCCTGCGTCCCGATGGCGCGGCTGGCGCGCTCGTGATGCCTCTTGCTGGATATGAGGGTTACTATATGCGGCGGGGCGAGTTGTGGGAGCGGCAGATGCTGATTAAAGCCCGTTGTTGTGCCGGGTCTGAAGCCCTGGGGCAGCGATTTTTGAAGATGGTACAACCCTTTGTCTATCCGCGCTATTTTGATACCAGTCCGGCAACGGAGATCAACCGCGTTAAGGCGCGTATAGAAGATCAGATTGGCAGCAAGGGGCAACGCGAAACGCATTTGAAGTTGCGCTCGGGTGGTATCCGGGATATCGAGTTTATTGTGCAGTGTTTGCAATTGCTGGTGGGGCGCATACACGAGAATGCGCGGTCGGATAATACGCTCGAGGCTATCCGGCAGTTGCAGCGTGTATCTGCGCTGTCGGGTAAGGAGGCCGATCAGCTACGGGATGCTTATGTATTTTTCAGGCGTTTGGAACACCGCTTGCAGATGATGCACAATCGCAGTGATTATTCGCTGCCCGAAGGAGAGGATGAACAGCGCGTATTGGCGCGCACGATGGATATGGAATCTGCTGGGGCGTATCGCAAAATACTGGATGTCCATTTGAAGGCTGTGCAGGAGGTGTATGCCCAGGTCTTTACGGAGGCGCACGAGAGCGAGGGCCGTTCCATAGGCGCGCTGGTCAATATGGAAATAGGCGATGCAGAAGCCAGCGGGTTGTTAGAAGAGATTGGGTTTGATCGGCCGGGCGAGGCGCATCGCAATCTGATTTATCTGGCTTTTGGGCATGTGCCGCGGATTCGGGGCACACGGGCGCGTCAGAGCTTTACAGAATTGGCACCGGCATTGATGCAGGCACTTCAGGAGTCCGCCGATCCGGATCAGGGGTTGAGCAATCTGGAGAGTCTGGTGTCTGCTTATGGCGCGGGCGATATGTTTTTCCGCATTTTGGCATCTAACCAGGGATTTCGCCAACTGATGTTGTCACTGTGTGTGGGTAGCCAATTTCTGGTGCAGGTGATAACGCGCAACCCCGGATTGCTCGATTGGCTGGTTCGTCCAGAGGTTTTGTATCTGGATCCGGAAGCAGAGGTTTTGCATCTCAGTCCGGGTATGGACGCTTTGCGAGAACAGTTGCGCGCACAGATTGAGCAGTATGGCGATACGCCCGAATTGGTGAGTGTTCTAAACAGGATAAAACATCGCGAGTTGCTGCGCTTTGGCACGCGCAATCTCGTGGGCTTGACCGATACATTTGAAACATTTGAGGCGCTGACGATGTTGGCCGATGCGGTTGTGCAGGCGGTTTATGAGGTGGTTTATGCACGGTTGGTCGAAAAACGCGGGGTGCCGCGCAATCGCAGCGGTGAGGAGGTCGGGTTTGTGGTGCTGGGCCTGGGCAAGATGGGTGGAGATGAATTGAGTTTTGGTTCGGATCTGGATATCGTATTTGTATATGGCGAAGATGGCGAAACAGATGGCGCGAGGCCGCAGGGGAATTTGCAATTTTTTATCGATCTGGCACAGCAGATGATCGCGATGCTGGAGCAGAATACCCCGCAGGGGAAGCTCTATCCGGTGGATCCGCGGTTGCGTCCCGAGGGGGCAAGCGGGCTTCTGGCACTGTCTCTGGAATCTTATAGTCGCTATTTGGAGACGCGCGCGTCAACGTGGGAGCGCATGGCATTGTCTCGGAGCCGGGTTGTCGCTGGCGATCCAGTTTTGGGAGAAAAGTTGCTGAATTTGTTTGAGCCTTTTATTGTGGGTAGCGGGTTTTCAGATGAGGAAGTTGCCACGATGCTGGATATTCGCAAGAAGATGGAGCGCAAAGATGGGCAAAGATCCCGTAAGGTGGTGAGTATCAAAACAGATGCGGGAGGGATTGTAGATATTGAGTTTATTGTACAAATTTTGCAGTTGAAGTTCGCCAAAGATCATCCGGAGTTGCGCAGTGCCAATACGCTTGAGGCACTGAGAAGATTGGTAGAGGGCGGGTTTTTGGAGGTAGAAGATGCACAACGTCTTCAGCAAGCGTATGTGTTTTTGCGTACTGTTGAGAAGGTGATCAGACGCCAGGACGAGCAGGCACGCACCCATTTGCCCACCGAAGACCGGGCGTTGACAGCAGTGGCCAGGGCGATGGGGTTTGATACGGCTGAGGTGTTTGAAGATGTTTTGAAGAACGATATGGCACAGACGCGGGCAATTTTTGAGCGGGTGATAGATATCGCGTAGGTGCAGGGTATGTTGTACGGATAGGAATGGCGGTCCCAGGAAATGGGATCGCCTTTATTTTTGGCGAAAATACGCGCGGAATTTGTTTGTCAGGGGGTGGTCGGATAGGGGATAGGCTATCCGGTTTTTGTGTTGTGCGATGCGGGTTTTAATATTTTGCCAGTGTGGCGTTGTCAGGCATATATGGGCTGCGAACAGGTGATAGATGAGGTGATGTGCATCGAGGCGCAGGAGGATGGTTTTGATCGGGGTCGAGTACAATTTTGATGCAAGATGTGCGTAGTATTGCGCAAGCGATGGTGTGAGAAGGGCAATGATGTGACCGCGGGGATTGTGCGCGCCGAGCGATGTCGTGTATTGTACCAGGCGGCGTTCGGGCCAGTCATAGCCAATTTTGGCGAGTTCGAGAACTGTTGCTGTTTCTGGATTTGGACACGCGATGTTGCGGGCGTTGTAGTCGGTGGGACCGATTACTGGCGGTGCGTGGCTGAGTTCGTTTACGAGGGTTTCCCAGGTCGATGGAAGATCTGGCGCGTTGGGATCGCGTACGAGTGATGGAAGCGTTTCTGTGAGTGATTGGGTGGTGTTGTGCCACTGTTCTCGCAGGTCATCTGCACTACATCCGGGCGCGATGTGCGGGATGAATTTGGATCTGTGTTTGTAAAATGCTTTTTCAAGGGCGCAAAGGGTGTTGATGACGGTGGGTGCGAATGGGCTGGGGTCCGCAGTCTGGCAGATGTCGTCGAGGGTGTGATTGCCGCACCATTCGTAGATGACCAGTCCGCCATCAGGATCGGTTGCTATAATGCGGGGGACAGAGACGCCGCTGGCGAGGAGATGGTTGGTAACTTTTTGTTCAACGGCGAGCAAGTGGTATGGTTTGCCGCGCGTGAGCGATGCAAAGAGGTGATGTTTTACAGCAAATACCGAGCGGTCTGCCGTGACTTTCCAGACTGTGTGCGCCCGGGTTTCGCAGAGCGGTTCGATTTTTGCAATGCGCTGTTCCGGCAGTTGGTCGCGGAATAAGCGGTTAATGTTTTCGGTCATGGGCGTGCAGGGTGTTTTCTCTTTTGCGGGACTGGATGAATTCGGGGGCTTCGACAATGCAATCGCGCAAGATACCGAGCGAATCCCTCAGGGCTTGCAGATTTGTTTTTTTCAGTTTGGCAGAGGTGTCGCCCACGTCGGGAAAGCCCTGTGCGTTTGGGGTGAGGTGTTCCCAGTTGCGGAAGAGGCGGCCCCAGTCGCTGTTTAGCACGTCCTGCATTTTGTTTTTCGCGTGGAAAGGATACCAGAAACTGTCGTGGTAGAGTACGGAAGCCATATAAGCCCAGGGGGCGAGGATGGTTTTGAGCGACCATTCGATGGGTTTTTTGAGGCTCCCCCAGTAGATCCTGTGCTGCATTTTAGAGGCAAAGGTCATTTTTTTGTACGGGCCAACAAAGTCCCAATTCTCTTCTGCGGCGTCCAAATCGCCCACAATTTCGATTTGGGTGGGATCCCCGCATCCCAGGCCCAGGTCGTGTGCTATGCGGATGTATTTGATTGAAAGTGGGTCAAAGCCCATCATTTTGGCGGCGACTGCGTCAATGGCGACCTGATCGGCACTGGCGAGGATGACGTTTTTGGTGTGGGGAATCATACAGCGCGGGCCGGGGCCATCGCCTGCAAAGGTGCCGTCCATGACTGCGAAGACACCGCGGTGGATTTTCTTTTGAATCATGAGCAGATCGACGAGGGTTTCGTGAATGACGGGATGTGTCCAGTGACGGCGTTCGTTGAGCAGGCCGCCAAAGGCATTTTTCATGGCGCCTGTGGTGGTGGTAAAGACGTGGGTTTTGACGGTGGGGAAATGGATGATGTTTTCATCAATGAAGCGTTTGGGAATGTGAAAGCCTTTGGGATAGACTTCGTTCAGGCAGAGAAAATTTTCGGTGAGGTCGCCGACTGCGTCGCGTACGTTGATCCATTCTTCGCCTTCGTAGAGATGTATATTTTTCAAGCCGTGCGCTTCGATGACGGGGAGGTGTTTGTTTTCTTTTTCGCCCAAACGTGCGTCAATGACCACGGTTCGGTTGTGGCAGCCGTGAATGAGGTCGGGATCGTAGCCATCCCGTTTCATGGCGCGAATAACACCGTCGAGTTGCCATGGTGTTGTGGAACATCCGGGGAAAAAGAAGTGCCAGGAAATGTTGATCTTGAGCGCGGTTTCTACT
The DNA here is from genome assembly GCA_026706845.1 of Gemmatimonadota bacterium. Lineage (NCBI taxonomy): Bacteria > Pseudomonadati > Gemmatimonadota > Gemmatimonadota bacterium. The sequence continues at coordinate 639 of JAPOXY010000182.1, read as the reverse complement.
TCTTTGGCAATTATATTCTGGTAATCCGCCAGATTGAGCAGGCGGTGGTAGTCTTCAAAGACCGTATGCGGCGATGTGCGGAGGACAGCGACTTTGCTTTGCATGGCGTCTCTCGAGTTATCCAAGGTGTTTTTCGAATAATTGATATGCCTGTTCGCGCATGGCGTTGGGAAAATCGTGTTCGCAATCGGGGTGTTCGACAATCAGATTTTCTGTTGCATCGTAAAGTTCATACACGCGCGAGGCTGCGTTGACAACGGCATCTACACTTTGCCATTTGAAATTGCTATCGCGCAAAGGCGCGGCAATAAAACAGGGTCGGGGTGCCAATGCTGCGATTAAGTCGTGAAAATCAAAGGGTATATCCCACAGCCGATGGGCGTAATTTTTCAATTTGGGCATGTACCGATCCTGCGTCCATCCAGCGAGATTACCGTCTTTGTAGTCTATGTAGGAATCCAATCCGCAACTGGATACCACAACGCCTATGCGCGGCTCAAAAACAGCGGTATAGACCGAGTTGTGTCCGCCCAGGGAGTGTCCGATTGCCCCGACGGGTCCCCGCTTTACATACGGCAGTGTTTCCAGCAGATCGATGGCTCGGATATTGTCCCATATCGCCTTCATGGTTCCACTTTC
>JAPOXY010000181.1:33908-50501 GCA_026706845.1 Gemmatimonadota bacterium | reverse complement strand
TTTAAACACTGCCTATCAGTGTGGATTAGCGTCTTTATCGACGTGTAGCAAGGTGTACAGCGTCAAAATAAAACCATATGGCAAAAAAATGGAAACTGGGACAAATTCTGAACGTTAGGACAAAGGTTTGGCATTGACTTTGTGAACGTTTGTGTAAATTTTCCCATAGCTATCTGAAAAAAGTATCATTCAAGCAAATTAAAGTATCTCAGATTGATGCCAATATGCGCTATTTATACAAGCCCTGAGCGACCAGTTAGGCAAATCTGTTCACATTATTGTGTAAGTCTTAAATGAAAAGAGAAACCAATGCGTAACCTGATTTTGTTCACACTATCCACACTCGCGTTTTTGATACATCCGCTATTTCTTCCAGCGCAAAATAGCTTTTCTTTTTCCATAGATGCGAACAGTGCGACGGGTGATCAAGCGGTCACATCTGTTAATGTATCCCCGGATTTTGATGGCGATGGTATGGTTGGCTTCTCTGACTTTTTGGCGTTGTCAGGTCTGTTTGGGGCACGTCAGGGCGATGGGAGATATGAAGCGAAGTATGATCTGGACAGCGACGGCGCAATTGGATTTTCCGATTTTCTGATCTTCAGTGCCAGCTTTGGCAAAGAGGTATCTCCCCCTGATGGTGCAACGCAGGTTGCCATTCCAGATGCGATCCTGCGTGTGGTCATTGCGGACAGTCTCGGCAAGGCGAACGGTGCGCCAATCACTCAGGCAGAGCTGGCGACCTTAACTCACCTTGCGGCCCTGAACAAGAATATTCGCGATCTAACCGGGCTTGAGTTTGCTATTAACCTGACAGAGTTGAACCTTGGTGCAGGGGATATAGTGAACAGCAACGAAATATCCAACCTTTCGCCGCTATCTAATTTGATCAGTCTGGAACGGCTGTTTCTTGGCAACAGCAGCATATCGGATGTGACGCCACTATCTAACTTAACCAGCTTAAAATTGTTGTATCTTTCCTACAACAACATATCTGATGTGGCACCGCTATCCAACTTGACCAGTCTGGAACGACTGTATCTTGTCAGCAACAGCATATCGGATGTGACGCCGATAGCTAACTTAACCAACCTGAGATCGCTGACTCTTTCCGGTAACAGCATATCGAATGTGGCGCCGCTATCTAACTTAACCAGCCTGGAAGTGCTGAGTCTTTCCAGCAACAGCATCTCAGATGTGACGCCGATAGCTAACTTGACACGACTGGAATATCTGGGTCTTTCCGGCAACAGCATATCGAATGTGGCATCACTATCTAATTTGACCAATCTGGAAGAGCTGGAACTTGACAACAACAGCATCTCAGACCTTGCGCCGCTGGTGGCAAACACGGGATTGGGTAGTGGAGATGAAGTTGGGGTGGAGAACAACCCCTTGAGTGCCACATCAATCAACACACACATCCCAGCCCTTCAGAGCAGAGGGGTTAGTGTATTCTATACCCGTGGCAGTGGCGGTAGTGGCGGCGGTGGTGGCAGTACAACGAACGTTGCCATCCCGGATGCGAATCTACGTGCCGTTATCGCGGACAGTCTCGGCAAAGCGAGCGATGCGCCAATCACGCAGGCAGAGATGGCGACCTTAACTCGCCTTGCTGCTCGGAACAAGAATATTCGCGATCTGACCGGGCTTGAGTTTGCAACTAATCTGACCTGGTTGGATCTCGAAGGAGAGGGAGTGGATGGGGAGTGGGTGAACAGCAACGAGATATCCAATCTTTCGCCGCTATCTAATTTAACCCGTCTGGAACGACTGTATCTTTCCGGAAACAGCATATCGAATGTGGTACCGCTATCTAACTTGACCAATCTGGAAGCGCTGTGGCTTGACGTCAACAGCATATCGAATGTGGCACCGCTATCGAACTTGACCAGGCTAATAGGACTGGAGCTTTCCGGCAACAGCATATCGAGTGTGGTACCGCTATCGAACTTGACCAGGCTAAGATCACTGACTCTTTCCGGCAACAGTATATCAAATGTGTCTGCACTGTCAGGATTAACCAGTCTGGAATGGCTGGATCTTTCCTACAACAGCATATCGAATGTGGCGCCGCTATCGAACTTGACCAGCCTGATAGAGCTGGATCTTTCCTACAACAGCATATCGAGTGTGGCACCGCTATCTAATTTAACCCGTCTGGAATGGCTGGGGCTTGACAACAACAGCATCTCGGACCTCGCGCCGCTGGTGGCAAATGCGGGATTGGGTGACGGAGATTGGATTGAAGTAAGTAACAACCCCTTGAGTGCCACATCAATCAACACCCACATTCCAGCCCTTCAGAGCAGAGGGGTTAGTGTATTCTATACCCGTAGTGGCGGTAGTGGAGGCGGTGGTGGCAGTACAACGAACGTTGCCATTTCGGATGCGAATCTACGTGCTGTTATCGAGGACAGTCTCGGCAAGGCGTTCGGTGCGCCAATCACGCAGGCAGAGATGGCGACCTTAACTCGCCTTGATGCATCGAACGAGAATATTCGCGATCTAACCGGGCTTGAGTTTGCAATTAACCTGACAGAGTTGGTCCTCGGTGGAAACGAAGGGAGATTGGGGGAGGTAAACATCAATGAGCTATTCAACAACCTTTCGCTATACTTGACCAATCTAATAGAACTATGGATTAACTTTTCCTTCAACTTTTCCGGCAACAGCATATCGGATGTGACGCCGCTATCTAACTTGACCAGGTTAAGAGTCCTGGATCTTTCCTACAACAGCATATCAAATGTGACACCGCTATCTAACTTGACCAATCTGGAAGTGCTGGATCTTTCCTACAACAGCATATCAAATGTGACACCGCTATCTAACTTGACCAATCTGGAAGTGCTGGATCTTTCCTACAACAGCATATCAAATGTGACACCGCTATCTAACTTGACCAGGCTAAGGACCCTGGATCTTTCCGGCAACAGCATATCGAATATGTCTGCACTGTCAGGATTAACCAGTCTGGAATGGCTGATTCTTTCCGGCACAAGTATATCGGATGTGACACCGCTATCTAACTTGACCAGGCTAAGATTTCTGTCTCTTTCCGACAACAGCATATCAAATGTGACGCCGCTTGTGACGCTTCTATCTAACTTGAATAACCTGATAATACTGGATCTTTCCGAAAACAACATAGCGGATGTGGCACCGCTATCCAACTTGACCAATCTAAGAGCTCTGACTCTTTACGACAACAACATATCAGATGTGACACCACTATCTAACTTGACCCGTCTGGAATGGCTGGACCTTGAAGACAACAGCATATCGAATGTGACATCGCTATCTAACTTGACTCGTCTGGAATGGCTGGAACTTGACAACAACGGCATAGCGGATGTGGCACCGCTATCCAACTTGACCAATCTAAGATGGCTGGATCTTTACGACAACAGCATATCGGATATGACACCGATATCTAACTCGACCCGTCTGGAATTGCTATCTCTTTCCGACAACAACATATCGAATGTGACATCGCTATCTAACTTAATCAACCTGAAATTGCTGTCTCTTGACGACAACAGCATATCGAATGTGACATCGCTATCTAACTTAATCAACCTGAAAGGGTTGGAACTTAACGACAACAGCATCTCAGACCTCGCGCCGCTGGTGGCAAACACGGGATTGGGTGAAGGAGATTGGATTGAAGTAAGGAACAACCCCTTAAGTGCCACATCAATCAACATACACATTCCAGCCCTTCAGAGCAGAGGGGTCGAGGTAGATTTTAGCGCATCGAAGCCCACGGTAAAAAATAAAGAACTGAGGATACCCCTCCGGATGATAGAACCGTTTGGAATAAAAAAATGGAAGGTGGGCGATAATTTGAGAAACGATCGCTTGAATAATTTTTGACACTTCGGTTTTTGCACCACCGAGAAGACACCTTTGTGGTCAGAAATAAAAACGGCAGTGGGCTGTAAAACCCACCGCCGTTTCTTTTTGTACGGTTCCACTGACACGTCAAGCGCGTTCTGTGAATGGATATTGCGCGTGGGTTAAATTTATCGGATATTGTTTGAGTTCATTACACTCTACAACTTTTTTTAATATCTTCCCATGCACATCTACATCCTCAAAAGATTACTGGCACTGATCCCCACATTATTGGGCATTACAGTGCTGGTTTTTTTTATGGTACACCTCGTACCTGGAGACCCCGCGCAGATCATGCTGGGCGAACGGGCAAGTGCCGAAAGTCTGGCAGCCTTGAGGCGCGACCTGGGCCTGGACCAGCCATTACATGTGCAATTTGGACGCTATTTATCCGATCTGCTACAAGGCGACCTGGGGCGGTCTATTAAATCGCACGAACGCGTATCCGTCGAACTAATGGCGCGTTTCCCCGCCACCATGGAACTCACCTTCGCGAGCATGGTATTCGCCTGCATACTCGGCATTGGTGCAGGTATAGCATCCGCCGTTCGACGCGGCACCTGGTGGGATTATATTGGCATGACAGCATCTTTAGCAGGGGTCTCAGTGCCCATCTTCTGGCTGGGATTATTACTCATCCTCGCCCTTGCAGTCTCCCTACCGTTATTCCCTGTCTCCGGACGACTCAGCTCTCATGTATTTATCCCCACATGGACTGGATTTTACCTCATAGACAGCCTGATCGCAGGTGATCTACCGAGTTTTGCCGACGCACTCTGGCATTTAATCTTGCCGGGCATAACCCTGGGCACCGTGCCCGCCGCTGTTATCGCACGCATGACCCGGTCGAGCTTGCTGGAAGTCCTGCGCGAAGATTATGTGCGCACTGCCTGGGCAAAAGGCTTATCTGAACGGGTCGTCATCTTGCGCCACGCACTGAAAAACGCGTTCATCCCCGTCTTAACCGTAATCAGCTTGCAATTCGGTTATCTACTGGGCGGCGCTGTCTTGACCGAAAGTATCTTTGCCTGGCCCGGAGTCGGGCGGTGGTTGCTCCTCTCGGTTTACGCACGCGACTTTCGGGCAATTCAAGGAGGCGTACTCATCGTCGCTACCACCTTCGTGCTTATCAATCTGATCGCAGACCTGCTATACGCCTGGCTGGACCCACGCATAAAATACGGTAAGGAATGACAGCACATTATGTCACACATCCAGGACACCTTACAAACACCACCGCAGACCACTGCGCTATTGATCTGGCAGCGATTGCGAAAAAACCGTCTCTCCATTGTGGGAAGCGTATTGATCGGCGGCTTTCTACTCCTGGCATTCGCAGCACCTTTGATAGCCCCTGCCGATCCAATGGCCCAGGCACTCTACAATCGCCTGTCACCCCCAACGCTCGAACACCCGTTTGGCACAGATGACTTTGGTCGAGACATATTGAGCCGCGTCATCTATGGCGCACGGATATCCTTACGCGTCGGGGTATTCGCCGTACTGATCGCCCTTATACTGGGCACCTGTATTGGAGTCGTCGCGGGCTACTGGGGAGGATGGATAGATCAAATATTGATGCGTATGATGGACCTGCTACTCGCCTTTCCGAGCATATTGCTCGCAATTGGCATCGTAGCTATTTTGGGACCCGGTCTGGAAAATGCGATGTTGGCCGTCGGCATTGTAGCTATGCCGCAATATGCGCGCCTGATTCGCGCGTCCGTCTTAACCGTGCGAGAAACCGATTATGTCATGGCCGCACGCGCCCTGGGAGCATCGGATTGGCGCATACTTTGTGTGGCCGTCCTGCCCAATTGTCTCGCCCCATTAATCGTCCAGGCGACATTGGGATTGGCAACCGCGATCCTCGACGCTGCGGGACTGAGCTTTCTCGGCCTGGGCGCGCAACCCCCAACACCTGAATGGGGGGCGATGTTGAGTCAAGGACGCGAACTGATTGTGCGCGCACCCTGGGTACTCACCTTCCCCGGTGGAGCGATCTTTTTCACAGTACTGGCATTTAATCTGGTCGGCGATGGTCTGCGAGACGCACTGGATCCAAAGGCTTAATTCAATTTTTCCATTGGACCGAGAGCGACAAGCGCGGGATCCGAATCGAGAGGATATTGTTCGAGATAATCGGCAATGCGCTCTGGCGTAACAGCATCGATCTCCGCGCGTTCTTCCTCGAGCGTTTTGAGCGGCGTATCAGTACTCAGACTACCCACAATTTGAGAAAAGCGAGAAAGACCGTTTTCCCCACTGCAAATAATACCCGTAGCCTGCTTGGTCTTGGCGCGTTGGAGCGCGTCATTATCAACACCATTTTTTAAATCTGCCATCTCGCGCCGCACAATATCGAGAACCTGAGACGCATTTTGCGGATCCACGGACAGATAAACATAAAAAAGCCCGGCATCGCTAAAATTGATATACTCTGCCGACGCTTCATCAGCCAGACCCTGTTGAATAATAGACCAGTAGAGTCGGCTATTGGTCGATGCGCCCAAATAAACAGAAAGCAGATCCGCAGTAGCGGCATGGTCATCGGAAGACGGTGGCGCGGGAAGCGCAAGCGCGATATGTTCGCGCGCCACACCATCGCGTTGCACAACGCGATTTGAAGCGTGAAAAGTCGGAATAGATTGGTCGCGCCCATGATCAGACACCTGCCAGTCTCCGCAATGTGCGTCAACCGCGCGAATAATCTCATCGCGATCAAACGCACCTGTAATAACAAACGTGAGGTTATTGGGACCATAACGTCGCTGGTGATACTCAGCCATCAATTCACGGGTAATGGACTTCACCGTATCCTCAGTACCCAGCACACTCTGCCCCAGGGGATGAGTGCCAAAAGCCTCTTGAATGAGATCGTCAATAATGAGCGCGTCGGGCTGGTCGTGATACATCGCAATCTCTTCGAGAATAACCTTCTTCTCCATATCAAACTCATCCGATGGCAAATTGGAGCACATCATATCGCTGAGAATCTCGATAGAATCCGTCGCCCGATCGCTTTGCACCCAATGAAAATAGGCCGTACCCTCCCACCATGTGTAGGCATTCCACATAGCGCCCAGATCATCGACATCGAGCGAAAGTTGCCGCCAGTCGCGCCTGGGCGTCCCCTTGAAACACATGTGTTCGAGAAAATGTGAAATCCCCAAAAGATCTGAGGCTTCGTCGCGCGATCCCGTCTGGGCAAAAAAACCCAGCGCAGCCGAACGAATGCGCGGAATCGTTTCAAAAACAAGCGTGAGACCATTATCGAGAGTATGCGTGGAAAAGGGTGAAGACATGGGTTGCTCCTGGAGAAACAGTGAAACGTAAAACACCGATAGCTTATAAATTCTTCGCCATTGCAATAGCTTCGTGTTCGGGCAGATAGGGCACATCTGTGCGATCCCAACTGCGCCTGCCAGCGACACAGTGAATACCCATCAGTTGTCGTTTTTGGGGGGTATCGGCCCAATCGACAATGCTTTGCGGCGGCGAATTGGCGATCCACTTTTTCACAAAAAAGGGCATATAACCATAAATAACGATGCGCCGATCCATCGCACTGGTATTGGCACAGCCCGTATGCCAGCAGACCACGTTCCACAGCACGGCATCGCCGGCATTGAGAGCCATCTTCTCCATATTGGGCATGGTTTCCAGGGCATCTCCCGAATAGTCTTCTTTGGGCGGATAATCCGGATTTGTGTGCGTGCCAGGTACCAGTGAAAAGCATCCCATGTCTTCGGTCTGATCGTCGATAAAATAAAAAACCTTAATCTTGAGCGTATATTGCGGATGCATCCAGGGCGGCCAGTCTCTGTGCCAGTTCGTGTGGGCGGCTGTACCCGCATGGTGATTGTGATAGAGCATTTCCATCACTTGATAATCCGGACCGACAATATTTTCCACATAGGGAATAACACTGGGATTATTAGCCAGATCGAGAATGGTCTCATCTGTATCAAAATCCGGGCGAATAGTATGCGCGTGCGGCCCATTGCCATAGCCATTTCGGAACTTGCCGAGCCGAAGTTCTTCTTCCCGCTCTGCGAGCGTTTCTGCCTCGCGGCGGTCAAAAGCCCGCCGCACCCGATCCAGACCAATGGGTTCAATAGCATTTTTAATCACGATATATCCATTTTCATCGTAAAAAGCGCGCGCCTCATCGGTTGGTGCCGAATATTGTATTGCATCGATTGTTGCCATAAATTGCTCCTGTGAAAACTGGATGATCCTCTTAGCTATCCAGTGGTCGAGGACCTAAAACCAATAATGTTCCAGGTGTTGAGGAAAAAGTCTCAATATACTGCGGAATCTGATCGAGGGTAACGGCATCAATACCGGCGGCGATTTCGTCAATCGTTCTCACGCGACCCTCGAGAAATAAATCTTCGATGATACCTCCAGCGCGGCCCTCGGGCAAATCGCCAATGGTAAAAAGGCGGCCCTTGAGCACTGTCTTGGCTCGGACGAGTTCTTCGGCAGTGACATCGCGGCGCAATCGCGCGAGTTCCGATTGGCAGACATCCAGAGTCTCCTGGGCGCGATCAGCAGTCGTGCCTGCATAAACAGCCATCAGACCACCGCCGCGGTATGCCTGATAAAAAGCCGACACACTATAGGCCAGGCCGCGTTTTTCGCGGACCTCTGTAAATAATCGGCTTGATCCTCCGCCAGAAAGGATGGCAATGGCGAGTTGGCCCGCGTAATAGAGATCATGGCCTCTTGGAACACCGCAAGAGAGCAGACAAATATGGGCTTGCTCCGATGGCTTTTCGTGATGTACACTGCGATCAGCAACAGAAATGGGATGAGGCTCTCCGCTATCTGGTGCTTCGCCTGCCCATCCGCCAAAAACATCGCCAACAGTCTCGATTACAGTTTCCGCATCCAGACCGCCTGCAACCCCGATAAGCAAATGACCTGGCCTGCAATGTGCATCCCAATGGCGGCGAACGCCTGCAGGTACAATAGCCGACACTGTATCGGGTTCTCCAAGAGGAATCCTGCCCATAGGTGAACCAAGCCCCGCCTTATAAGCCATATACATGGCCTGTTGTATGGGGTTGTCCTCCATGCGTTTGAGTTCCTCAAGCGTGATGGTCTTGGCAATCTCGACCTGGTCACTGGGAAAAGACGCACTGCGAAAAAGTTCGGCATAAAGTTCAAGTGCGGGTTTGAATTTGTCGGGCAGGACTTGCGCGAGAAAAGAGGTGTATTCGACGGAAGTCGAGGAACTGCGCCTTATCCCAAGACCGTCAAAAGCGTCAAATATGGCGCGTGCGTCGTGCCTGGGCGTACCCTTAAAAAGAACATCTTCTGCAATGCGCGTAATGCCCAATCTGTCGTTGGGATCGTCTTTTGCGCCAAAAGTAAAACGGAACGCAACAACAACCGATTGCGCACCGGGCATGGGTTCGACAACCACGCGAATGCCGTTGTCGAGGGTATAAATTTGTGGCTCGGACATTGGGGTCCTCACATATAGTGTAGGGGCAGTACCTCTGTGACCAATGCAGGGACGATACCTCTACGCTCGTCCAATTGGTTTTTCTCATGTAATAACATGAATATATATTGTCAATAGATATTGTGACACTTATCTCTTTCAGGAGGTTATCATCTTCATGAACATCAAAGTCGAAAATTTGCGTGCGTTGTGCCAGTCTATCCTGACCGATCGCGGACTCGACGCAACTGACGCGCATATTGTAACAGATATTTTGATCGAAGCCGAATTGCGCGGACGCCCAACACATGGGATGATCCGCCTGCCCGGCATTGCCGAGCGCGTATCGCAAGGTACTCAATCCTCCATGGTCGTGAAAAAAGACGCGCCAGCTTATGCCCTCATCGATGGACGGGATAATCTGGGCTATCTGGTAGCACATCGGTGTGCACGTGCCGCGATAGAAAAAGCAAAACAGAGTGGGGTAGGCGTTGTGGGCGCGCGCGATACCAGCCACAGTGGGATGCTGGGATATTACGCCTCTATGATAGCCGATGCGGGCCTGATAGGACAGGTTATGTGCAATACAGGCCCGCGTATTGTCCCCTGGGGCGGGCAGCAGCCTGTGCTTGGAACAAATCCCATCGCTGCGGGATTTCCCACAGCAGAGGGCCAGGTACTGGTCGATTTTTCGTGCGCGGCAATCACCAATGGCGAAATTTTGATGGCACTCAAAGACGGCAAAGAGATTCCCGCAGGACGCGCACTGGGACCAGATGGCAAGCCGACAACCGATCCCGAGCAAGCGCGCACAGGCGGCGCATTGCCCTTTGGCGAACACAAAGGATACGCTTTAAGTGTAATGATTCAACTCTTCTCTGGTGTATTGCTCAATGCTGCACCCGTACCTGAAATGGGAAAAAACTACGGGATTTTCATGCTGGCCATTGATCCCTCAATTTTTTTGGGAATGAACATTTTTCAATCGGGCGTTAGCGAAGTCATCCACACCATTAAAAATTCAATGCCCGCAGAAGGCGTAACCGAAATTTTGATCCCGGGCGAACGCGCCTTTAGAGAACGCACGATGCGGATACAGTCGGGTGTGGATATCGACGATGAATTAATGGAAGAACTCCAGCAATTGTTATAGGAATTGTCCCTCTCACCTCTTTACCCTTGACAGTCCGAATGCGGTTGGCTACCTTTCCGTTCCACAAGGGTAGAGGCGCGAGCGATCATCAGTATGCGGCGCAGGAGGCGAAACGGAGTATTGCTCCACTGTGCCGACAAAAAGGGATCGTTCGCCGAAGCCCTGGCCTGTTTCGCCGCAGGACAGGGCTGGTTCAGTGGATAATATCTGCTGAACTGTCACGGGAAAAGTTTCCGTGGAGAGCTCTCTTGTTCGCGAGATTTTCTGCTGCGTTGAGCGTCTGGCGATGCCCTTGAGAAGCCGGCGCTTTTTTTATCGCAAAGTGCAGAAACTGGAGGTTTTTATGTTGAAAGGATGTCATACAGCCTTAATCACACCCCTGACTGCCAACCATGCCCTGGACCAGGACGGTCTGGAAAAACTGGTGGCATTTCAGATTTCTGAAGGGATTGATGGCCTTTTGGCCTGCGGCACAACGGCTGAAAGCCCAACCCTGAGCAGTGATGAACAAAGCTTGATCACACGCGTAGTGTGCAGCCAGGCCCGAGAGCAGTGCCGCGCCATTGGAGGGGCAGGCAGCAACTCCACGGCAAAAACCTTAAAAGCGGCTGAATACGCCGCGCAAGTAGGCGCGGACTCCATCCTGCTCGTCGATCCTTATTACAACGGACCAAGTTCTCTGGAAATTCGCAAAGAATACGTCGAACCCGTGGCCCGTGCATTTCCCGAATTGGACATGATCCCCTATGTCATCCCCGGGCGATCCGGCACGAAATTGCTTCCAGAAGACCTCGGCATCTTGTATTCCGAATACAAAAATGTGAACACCGTGAAAGAGGCCACAGGCGACCTGGACAATATGGCGCGCACCCGCGAATGTTGTGGCGATGCGTTTTCTATCATGTCGGGTGACGACGACAAAACATTTGACATGATGAGCAGCGACCAGATTGACGCAGCGGGTGTAATCAGCGTAATATCCAATGTGGCACCCGGTCCTGTGACAAAAATGGTACACGCCCTCCAAAGCGAAGATATGGCCGAAGCAGACCGCCTGCATGCCGCACTGAAACCCTTATTTGGTATGGTCGGCGTTGTATCCGAAGAACAAACACCTTACGGTGTAACAGAAGTCAAGGCGCGCAATCCATTGCCGGTTAAAACACTGATGAATATTTTGGGCATGCCGGCCGGACCGTGTCGCCAGCCATTGGGAAAAATGAACCGCGCTGGACTGGATATCGTGCTGGGCATTGCCCGCGAAGTACAGGCCAATAACCCGGAGGTATTCGCGCCCGTAGCGTCATTTTTTGGTACAGATATAGCGCAACGCCTGAACGATGATTCGGTAATGGAAGGACTGGCGTATTGATAGCTTTTTTACGGAGCAATTATGATTAAGGTGGGTATTTGTGGTATTGCCGGGCGGATGGGACAGCGAATTTCTCATCTGACCCTCGAAGCCGAAGGACTGGATTTGGGCGGTGGCGTCGAGTTTCCTGGTCATCCCGTAATTGGAAAAGACATTGGCGAAGTCATAGGCGTTCCTCCCAAAGGTATATCAGTAGTAGATACGGTCGAAGCGATGACGGACAATGTCGATGTGATCACGGCATTCACCGCACCCCCTGACCCGACAGTTGTCGCAGCAGAAATAGCTGGACGCGCCGGCGTACCGATGGTCATTGGAACAACGGGCCTGTCGCCCGATCAGGTAGAGACCATGACACATGCCCTGAAAGACGTCGCCTGTGTATTCGCGCCCAATTTCAGTGTAGGTGTAACAGTATTAGTCCAACTCGTCGAAGAAGCCGCACGCATTCTGGCCGGCGATTACGATGCGGAAATCGTCGAAGCGCACCATCGATTTAAAACCGATGCACCATCGGGAACGGCTTACGCACTGGCCGAAGCCGCGGCAAGGGGATTGAATCGCAATTTGCAAGAGGTGGGCGTATATGGTCGCTACGGCGATACGGGCGCGCGGACACGCGAAGAAATCGGCGTACACGCTATTCGCGCTGGTGATATTGTCGGCGAACACACGGTCATGTTTGGTGGCATTGGAGAAACCATCGAACTCGCCCATCGCGCACAAAGCCGCGATACATTCGCCTCCGGCGTGATTCGGGCCATCCCCTTTGCCGTTGGAGCCGATCCGGGGATGTATGACATGCGCGATGTATTGGGACTGAGGTAAAAAACGTAAAAGAGGAGGAAATTCATGAGCATTGATGTGCATGCGGCATTTGATGCTGGACAAACCCTTGCTGTGGCAGATCGGATTTTGATTTCACCGCAGGCGGGTTCTTTGCAGAGCCGCGTAGATGAACTCTTAGACGCAATAAAAAATAGCAGAGCCTCTGGCGATTTGATTTGCAAGACATTGATTCAATTGGGCATGAACTTTGTCGGACGCGATGCCGAGATCGTAGGATATGGCGCTGAGGAAATAGACGCAGCACTCGACAGTGTGTTAGACGCGCTCGATAATCTGGAAGGCGATCACGCAACTGGTGTTGTAGATGATTTTTTGGCCGACATGAAATCCGTGAACCTGGCCGATAGCCTCTCTGGATTATTAGCCGAGCGGATTGAGTCAAATCTGGACGCTGGCAATCCCGCACGGTCATTTTTGGAATTGCTCAAGACCAATATGCGCGGCGGTGTGTACTGGCAAATGATCGGTGAAAATGTCTGTAAATTTGGCAATGACTTTGCGCGCGGTCTGGAATACTTGCGACACTACGGCTTTTGTCAGGTCTCGACAAACCCGGTATTGGCCGCCAAAGCATTTGATGAAGACCCATCGCTGGACGATGAACTCAAAGCCGAGATCGTCAGGCACGACGAGTGGAAAGCCGATCCCGAAAAATATGCCGATGACATTGTAATGGCTGCCACACTAATTGCGCTGTGGCCCAATCTTTCAATCTTTCGGCCCCTGGCGATGTACACGGGACTGAAAGACTACATGGTGAGCTTTCAACTCAATCCCAATATCGCAGATCAGGCCGATGCCAGCATCGAAGATGCGCGCAACGCATATCGCATTGCCGATGATTATTTGAAGGGATATGACAAATTGTTGGGCGTCAGCGATATAACCCTGGATCCCAATATCGTATTCAAGGTCGGCGGTGGGCACGAAGCAGCGCGAAAAATCACGACCGAGCTCAACAGCGAAGGCATTGGCACAAATAACACGGTCGTTTACACCGTTGCCCAGGAAGTACAACTCGTCATTGATGCTTTTGAAGGCAAAGCCAGAGCGGCACAAGCGGGTAAGCAAGTCGTGAGAACTTATGAAACGAATATGGGTGGACGGTTTGTAAGCCATTTGCGCGAAGTAGAAGCCGAAAAACTATTCGGCGCATTATCAGAAGATCGCGCCCGTGAATTACTCGCCGAACTCGCTTCTGATCTGGAAGTCGATATACCCGAAGGGACATTGGCCGAACAAGTGGCTGAAGTATGTTCTTATGCCCACCTGAAGTCTCTGGATCATCCAGTGGTCTTAAAAGTTGCCGAAGCGGCAGGTCAGTCTTCAGAAGCAATTGTGCAACTCGAAGCCGATCTAAAAAAAGCAGGGACGGTCATTGCACGACGCGTACATTGGATTTTCTATGCGCCTGAAAATCGGCCCAAATGGGTTGCCTACTTATCAGATACCTACGGTTTGTCAGAAGACCAGGCACAGTGGATCTTGGCATCAATGGATGTGCTGCCCGCGTCCAAGCGCGTCCCCGATGACACGCTTCACGCATTAGGCGAAAACATGTGCCATACAGAATTTCCCAACCATCAACGCGCCGTTCAACTCGTATCAGAAGAACCCACCTTTGACCTGGACGAACTCAGGGGATCAATCGGCCAGGAATACGAACCCGGCGTGGCACAGCGACTTTACGAATTGCCCGATTTTCAGAAGGGCTATGATCTGACGCCCGCGCTGAAAGATTTTCTCGAGAATGACGTCCAAATTGATCTGAGCGGCTGGCAAACGCGGGGCATGGAACCCGGCGACTGGCCCAAATTTGGATCGGTTCAAAAAACCACCACCGAGTTTAAGGCCGCGTATGACGCATTTTTGGTGCGATGCGTTGAACTGGCCAAAGAAGTTGCTGGATAAGCGGTTCACAATGCAGATATCAGCGGGGATGAGGCTGTTACATCACTTATCCCCGCTTTTCATCTGCGCGTTTAAAATAGCACTTATTCCCTCCCGATTCTCGATGCGTACAAAATACGATTCTTCGTGTCCCTCTGCAGAAAGCACCATCACATCCCGCATATTTTCACCGCTCTCATCCCTCTGTTGCTCCAATCGCCACATCATCACATATTCTGTTCCCGGGGCGCGTTGCCAGGGTACCAGAGGATCTACATCAACCAGCTTTCGAGGTTCTGCCCCACTAAAGTCCGCACCTGTAGCAGTATGCACGGTAAACTTGATCTGCCCATTGCGCATATCGTACGCCACCTGCCCTTTTTCCGAAAAATTCCGCTGGATGTGCGGCTCTATCACCGCCAGTGAATACGTACGATCACTGAGTACGAGAATTGTAATTTCCCGTTCCAGATCATCTTCTCCACGCACCCCGGTCTCGCTCCCGGCATACATAAACCAGGCGCCCATTGGCGTGTCCAACTTTTGTCGTGTCACAGTCTGATCTTTCTTTTTTTCCTCTTCAGCACATCCCGCGATCAGACAAAATAATACCACACCCAATACCTGTTTCATGAACCCTCCATATATAAAAGCGGCCCAAACAAAAATTTGGACCGCTCGCCTCTTTTCCGTGTAATGTACACTATCCTCCAAACGCTTCTTTAAAGCGCTCAAAAAAACCTTTTCCACCCTCTGGTGGCTGTATGTTTTCCAATTTGGCCAACCTGGCAAATAATTCTTCTTCTTCCCTGCTCAATTTTTCCGGCGTCCAGACCATCACGCGCACGAGTTGATCTCCCGTGCGATATCCATCCAATTCGGGAATACCCTTGCCGCGCAATCTAAAAATCCGCCCCGATTGTGTTCCCGCGGGAATCTTCATACTCACGCGACCAGTCAGCGTTGGCACTTCTATATCTGCCCCCAGGGCTGCCTGACTAAAACTGATGGGTAAATCATACACAATATCGTTGCCGTGTCTTTCAAAATGGTCGTGTTCCTCTTCTTCAACAAAAACCATACAATCGCCCGCTGGTCCGCCATTTGGCCCGGCATTGCCCTGCCCTCGCAGGGGAATATAATTGCCCTCGGAAATCCCAGCGGGGATATTGACCGAAAGGTCTTTCTGCTTCTTCACTCGCCCCTGACCCTGACAACTGCCACATCGCTCGCGTACCACGTTCCCATTGCCATTGCACTGCGGGCAAGTTGTGACATTGACAAACTGCCCAAACAGAGAGCGCGTGGCCTGCCGAATCTGTCCCACACCACCACACATATCGCAGGTTACGGGAGAACTTCCCGGCTTTGCCCCGGAACCGCTACACGTATCGCAGTTCTCCAACCGCGACAGCCGAATGGTTTTTTGAGCACCCTCGGCAATCTCCTCTAACGTCAGACTGATCGAAATCCTCAAATCTTCGCCGCGATTTGACCGCCGTGGGCTACGCTGGCCGAACAAATCGCCAAAAATGCCTCCACCAAAGATCTCATCCAGATTGGAAAAAATATCTTGAAAATCACCGGCGTGCGAAAAGTCCGACCACTGAAAGCCGCCGCCCCGGAAGTTACCGCTGACTGCCTCGTGTCCAAACCGGTCATACGCCTGCCGTTTTTGTGCATCCATCAGCACTTCGTAAGCCTCGGCACCTTCTTTGAACAATTCCTCAGCCTGTGGATTGTCTTTATTGCGATCCGGGTGATATTTCAGCGCGTGCTTGCGATAAGCTTTCTTAATCTCATCTTCCGAAGCCCCGCGATCCACATCCAATATCTCGTAATAATCTCTTTTGGCCATTGACCTTTTTCCCATCAACATGCAAAAAGAGCCGCACAGTTGCGACCCTGTTCATAGTTTGTCTGTGTCCGCGTCCTCTTCCGGAGCCTCCGGTGCGGGTTTGCCCTGACTTACCA